>NZ_URNN01000097.1 GCF_900549175.1 uncultured Prevotella sp.
TGAGAGAGTTTTACAAAAACTTTTTGTAATATTGCACTTGCTTGTTGACTCTTTATCTCCGTATCTGATGATATAATTATTCATTTTTTTACTGTTTTTCTCGCTTAAATAAATATATATTACTACTTTTGCACCGTCTAACACAACAATGGTGTTGGAATATATAATGTAATAAGACATATTTTTAGTAATCGGAAAGAATACAATCATATATTTATTTATCTTTTAACAAATTGTTTATGAACAAATTATCATTGTGTCTTGCAAGTGTCATGATGGCTTTTTCGGCCACCGCTGCTCCTCTTGCAGACAAGAAGGATTGCGCTAAAGACGCACTGTCGCACAAGTTGTTCCGCTATGCGCCCAAGGCGAAAGCCGACGGACGCGGTTTCGGTGCGACATCTTTTGACGGTGTCTCGGCACAACGTCACGGCAAGGGCGCTTTTCCTGTGAAGGCCGCAAGCCAGGATTTCATCATCAATTCATTGCCCACAGCCGATCTGCACGGCATTCTTGACAGTCCGAAAGGCGAGGCCTGGTATTACACGATGGACTACAACAAGGTCGTTGTAGACCACGGAGCATGGAAGGAAACGTTGATTAACGGTTATAAAGTCACCGTCTACGATGCCGCTTATAATATAATAGGTACAGTGGAAGACCAGATTGAGTTGCGCGAAGACGAGACAAAGGTGGCACAGGTAGAGGTGGGAACGCTGGTGACGCAGAAGTTCTTCAACTACGACACGTCGTATGAGATAATGGTAAGCATCGCCTGCAACACTGTCAACTATGTGAATACTTACCGCACAAACGTCTACACTATCGGCAACAACACGCCGATAGCCAACTTCGACGGCTACTATGTGTCGGCCGTAAACACTGCCCAGGACGCATGGAGCGAGAAATTCTGGATAACATTCATTACCGAGGAAGACACGGAGACTCCACTCGTGGGCGAAGTGACCAATGTCTATGACAATGTGTTCAAGACCTACAAGTCGGCCGGATACAGCGGCATGGAGGAGCCCGTGCTCAATGTGCGCGTACCGGCGATAACGATGGCAGGTGAGAATTCCATACCGTTCGTCAGTACACAGTATAACGGACAGCCCTATTTCATGGTGAACCACCTGAAGTATTGCTGGTATGAAGATCCGTTCGACTATTCCAACGACAACCCGACTGCCGACAACGCGCTGGTTTGCGACGTATATTCCACCCCGTCGGCGTGGGCCAACACCGTGGAGCTTTACAGCACGACAACCATACCGTCTGATGCTACTAAGGATAACAGCTATTTCCTCTACTGCGGTTCATTCTCGTTGGATGAAGATCTTTCGTTCGACCGTTACACGTCAGACGGAACTCCGTCGTTGATTGTCACCCGCGAGAATTTCGTTCCCGGACAGGACGGCTATACATACAACTACTATGTGTATACGACTGCAGACAAAGGCGAGACCGCAGACGGCAAAAAGATTCTCGATCTGGCACCGGATGCAGTCAGCGGCGGCTACTTCATGAACGACATTGCAGGATTCGACCCGCAGGTGATGTTTGTAAAGGTAAGTGCAGACGGTTCTTACAGCTTTGATTTCGTCAATCTGAAGACGGGTGTGAAGGAACTGTCACTTGCCGCCGAACTTGGTAACGGTGTGTATATAACGACCGAAACCGACCGCGTGGCAACCCCCGACGGATATATGCTGGTATGTCCGCAGACATACGGAGAGAGTGATGACAACGGCAACATGTTCACAAGTGTGGCTTATGTGAACACCGACGGAACAATCAATCATATAGACCGCCTGAACCTCGGAAAGGACATCGATCTGGCCCAGGTTTACTCTGAAGCGTCGGCATACAATCCTTATATCTTCAATATTGATGACGCACGTGAGTATCTGGTGCTCGTAAAGCGTCGCAACGTTCCCGGACAGACCGGCAACCATGAGGAGTTGCTCGTGGTAAGTTCTGACCCTACAAAGGGATTCCTCCTGCAGCTCACTCCCGATGAGGAGATGGGTGCACTGCGCTATATCGCCCTTCTCAACCTCGGTACGGACAATGCCGCTCTGATGGTGATTTATTCTGACGGTGAAAAGATGCACAACACCAACTACAAGCTGCCCCTCAACCTGTTTGACGAGGGTGACGGTACTGCCGCCAACCCCTATGTCATCACCACCGTGGGCGGTCTGCAGCAGATCAAGGCCAATCCTGCCGCACATTATATATTGGGATGTGACATTGATGCTACCGGTGCCGAGATAAACCATTCTTCTGCGTTTACATTCAGTGGCACTCTCGATGGCTGCAATCACGTGATATCCAACCTCAAGGTGACTGGTTATCCGCTGTTGCCCAACATCACGGGTGACAATGCCGCGGAAGGAAATCAGACTGCGGCAGTGGAGAATATCTGTTTCGTCAATCCCGTATTCACAGCCGGAGGAACGTCGCAGGGACTGCTCGCTGCAAATACATCAGGCGCAAAGATAAGCAACGTACGCGTTTATGGCGGTAAGGTTAGCTCGGATGTAAGCGTGGCAGGACTTGTAGGCAAGGCGTCGCTTTACACCGTAATCTCCGAGTGTTCGTTTGACGGTGAGGTCATCTGCAACGGTGACGAGTCGGCAGCCGGCATCGTTGAGGTGCTGCAGACTTCTTCAAAAATCAATGCTTGTGCCGTAACGGGTGTTATAAAGGGTGGTTCTGTCATCGGCGGTATTGCGGCTTCCACTCATAGTAATGCCGGCACCGTGTCAAACTGTCACGTCAACGCTGCAATAACAGGCGAGAACACCATCGGCGGTATCGTCGGCGAATCGCAGCGCTCACCGATTGTCAACTGCCATGTTGAAGGAACGATAGAGGCAACGGCTGCTCCGAGATGGGGCGGCGGCCCGAAGGTTGGCGGTATTGTGGGTGAACTGTCACCTGAAATTTCCAATCCCGATGAAAGCGAAGAGGGTGAAGAACCTGTGGAAAAGCCGACCGTTATAAAGGGTTGCTACGTAAATCTGGCCTCGATGACATTTACTGGCGAGAAGGGTGAGGAGACCTACTCCGGACAGAACGATACGATGCACCGCATAGTGGGTAAGTCGCGCGTGAACGAGGAGCCGGAGGTTATAGACTATGACAGTGAGTGGAATCCCATTTATGGAGACCCGATGGTTCCCGAGGAGCGCATCGCTGACAACTATGCCGTGGCCACACTTGCCAAAGTGGCCGAGGGTATTGCCGACGATGCTGCCACAACCGAGGGAAAATCGGTGGAGAAGGATGAGACGGGCCTGGGCTTCTTCATGGAACTTGGATGGGCATACGGTTTCGATGCCGAGAATCCTTGGGCCATGGCTGGCGACTACACTTGTCCGTCACTCTATTTTGAGGGTGGTATGCTTACGGTTACACCTGCCGAAACAGTAATCGGTGTGGGCGATGAGGTTACCGTTGAACTGTCGATGGTAGGCAATGAGATTACGGAGGATATGATTGAAGGATTCACTTATGACATCTCGGACGAGACGGTTGTCGAACCGGGTGACATGAGTTTCGAGAACGGAAAGATATCCATCGTTTGTGTCGCTCTGAAAGAGGGTCAGGCAACAATGACATTCGGACTGAACGGCAAGACCGTGAAAGCTGTTGTCATTGTCAACGACGAACTCGCTTCCATCGATAACGTGGCCGGCAGCAATGCGGCAATACGCATCAACGGCCGCACTGTCACTGCCGAGGGATGCACTTTGAATGTTTATTCCACCACCGGCTCGCTGATGATGAAAGCCAACGGAACTGCCTATCTCGGCAATCTCTCCGCAGGTGTTTATCTGATTACGGCAAAGACCGCCGACGGCAAGACCCAGACAGTGAAGGTGGCTCTGAAATAAAAACAGCATTTTAGGGTTAAGTCACCCTACGTCTATAACATGGACAGGGTGACTCACTAAATGACAGGGACATATTCTTCTATTTGTCCGCAGCACAATATGATTCTTTTATTGTTGTGTTCGGGGAGATATGGGGATATGTCCCTGATTGTTTATAGGTGTTGCGGAATTAGTGCTGATATTTGTAAGGCGCAGCTTAAATGGCTTTTTCTGGCGTTTTTTTGCTAATTATGATTAGCAAAAAAAAACGATTTTTGCTAATCATAATTCGTAATATTGAAGAAAATTATTATCTTTGCACTGCATAATATTAAGTATAGCCTGTGGCTTTTCAGTATTACAGATACCAGTGAAAACGAAAACAGTCATCACTTTCAATCAAAAGGAGCAAGCAGATGATATATATGTGGTGCCGCTGTGGGAGTGGGCTTTAATGAAGTAAGACTATTTTCAGTTTCTGTAATTACTTATTCTCCTTTTTTTTTATTAAGTTTGCATCCTGAATGATTGCAGACGAACTTACATATCTCATACGCCGGGCTTTCGGTTTTGAGCCGACAGCCGAACAGGCCGGTGCCATAGCCACCTTCTGCCGTTTTCTTACAGACAGGAGCGACCGGGCGGTCATGATATTGCGTGGCTCGGCCGGTACAGGTAAGACAACATTGGCCGGTGCCATGGTGAAGGCTCTCGACGGGCTGCGCCAACGGCTGGTGCTGCTGGCTCCCACAGGGAGGGCGGCGAAAGTGTTTTCCCTCAATTCGGGGCATGCGGCATACACCATCCACCGCAGCATATACAGGCAGAAATCTATGGATGAGACAGGGGCCGCCTTCAGTCTCAATTTCAATAAAAACTCTGACACGCTGTTCATCATAGATGAGGCTTCGATGATATCCGACGGCGGGCACAACTCCGAGATGCTTTCGTTCGGTACGGGCCGCTTGCTTGACGATTTGATAGAATATGTATACAGTGGGCGCAACTGCCGGATGATGCTCATCGGCGACAGCGCGCAGTTGCCGCCGGTGGGTGAGGATGAAAGTCCGGCACTGGCAGCGGAAGTGTTGGCCGGTTACGGTATGACTGTTTATGAGGCAGACCTTAAGGAGGTGCTGCGCCAGGCCGTTGAGTCGGGCATACTTTGGAATGCCACTATGATACGCAGTATGATTACGCACGATGATTTGACTCAGTTGCCGCAGTTGCATCTGCAAGGGTTTGCCGATATATGTGTGGTGCCGGGAGACGAACTGATAGAGACGCTTGCTACGAGCTACAGCAGAGTGGGGCAGGATGAAACGATGGTGATAACGCGCAGCAACAAACGGGCCAACATCTACAACCGCGGCATACGTGCCATGGTGCTCGGATGTGAGGACGAACTCTGCTCGGGCGACATGCTAATGGTGGTGAAGAACAAATACTTTGAAAGTGAAGAGAGTGTTTTAAGTGAAGAGGGAAGAGTGAAGAGTGAAGAGTTAGAATTTATCGCCAACGGCGACCGTGCACGGGTGCGCCGTGTGCGCAATGTGCACGAAATGCACGGCTTCCGTTTTGCCGATGTCACGTTGCAGTTTCCGGATTATGATGACTTTGAGATTACGGAGACTGTAATCCTCGACACGCTGACAACAGAGGCTCCGGCACTGACGCGCGAACAGAGCGAGCGGTTGTTCTCCGCCGTTATGGCCGACTATGCAGACATACCGCGCAAGACGGAACGTATGAAGATGCTCAAGAAAGACAAATACTACAACGCCATGCAGGTGAAGTTCGCTTATGCCGTGACGTGCCATAAGGCGCAGGGCGGGCAGTGGGCACATATATATATAGACCAGGGGTATATGACGGACGACATGCTTACGCCCGATTACATCCATTGGCTGTATACAGCCTTCACGCGCGCTACCGAGAGACTTTATCTTGTCAACTGGCCGAAGACGCAGATTGCCGCCGGCGGTGGAGAATAGGGCGGGTTGTCTACACCGGTGCAGGTGGTTTGACAGTAAAAACGTAACGCTTATGCTTTATATAAACGATGACATAGAATCGATAGACCCCGACAGGGTGATGGACGGCATACCGCGGCAGCGGCGCGAGAGGCTTATGCAGCTGCGCAACGCGCGTGACAGGCGGCTTGGCTTGGCGGCATACATGTTGCTGTGCGGGGCACTGGAGGTGGAGTACGGCATCACTGGCATGCCCGATTTCGGGTACGGCGACGGCGGCAAGCCATTCATAGCCGACCGGCCTGACATCTGCTTCAACATGAGCCACTGCCGCGTGGCGGCAGCCTGTGCCGTGGGCGGCTCACCCATGGGCGTTGACATTGAGACGATACGCCCCTACAACGCCACCTTGGCGCGCAGGGTGCTCAGCGGCGTAGAGCTGGCGGCGGTGGAGGCGTCACTCCGTCCAGACATAGAGTTCATAAGGCTTTGGACGATGAAGGAGAGCTATCTGAAGATGACCGGCGAGGGCATACGCCGCGACTTGAAGACGGTTCTGCCCGCGTCTGCCATATTCAGCACCACGGTGAACACCGTACGCGGATATGTCTGCACGGTGTGCCGGGGAAGCGATGGTTTATAACAAATCAATTCAAAAGAATAAGGATGATAGCATTATACATTATATCCGGACTGCTCCTTGGGGCAGTGGCCGCATGGATAGTGGCGGCACGGAAGGCGTCGGGGCGTATAGCCGAGGCTGAACGGTCGGCCGTACAGCGGGCCATCGAACTGGAGAAGAAGACTACCGAGCTTGCCCTGCGTGCCGAACAGTTGCAGCACGTGAGCGCGAGGCTGGCCGAAGTGGAGCGTGAGAACAAGACGCTCATGGGACGGGCGGAGTCGCAGGCCCGCGAGATAGAGATTCTGCGCAGGCAGTCGGAGGAAGAGGCGCGCATGCGCAGTGAACAGTTTGCAGAGCAGCTGCGAACGGCCAAAGAGCAGATAACGAACATGGCCAACCAGATAATGGAACAGAACGCACGCAGACTGAAGGACCAGAACAGCGAGAACATCGGTCACATCACCCAGCCGCTCAGGGATGCCATAAGCGACATGCGCAAGGCCATAACCGACAACATAAAGGACTCGGCGCAGAATTCGGCGTCGTTCCGCGAGCAGATAAGGATGATGATAGAGAGTAACCGCGAGATTGGCGAGAAGGCGGAGTCACTGGCCAATGTTCTGCGGCGGGACAACAAGGCGGCGGGAAACATGGGGGAGATTATACTCGGCGACCTGCTGGCTTCGCAAGGGCTTACGGAGGGAATACACTATGAGGTGCAGGCGCGGCTGCGCGACGAGACGGGTCGCGCTCTGAAGAACGACGAGACGGGTCGCGAGATGCAGCCAGACGTCATACTGCACTATCCGCAGGGGCAGGATGCCATCATCGACTCGAAGGTGTCGCTCGTGGCATACCAGCGTTACGTCAACGCCGAGACGCCCGAGGAGCGGGAACGCTGCCTACAGGAGCATATCAAGAGCGTGCGTGCCCATGTCACGGAGCTGTCGCGCAAGGATTACAGTAAATACATCAAGGCACCGCGCGAGGCTGTCGATTTCGTTATCATGTTCATGCCGTTCGAGTCATCACTGCAGCTCGCCCTCGTCAACGACCCCACGCTTTGGCGCGAGGCGTTCGAGCGCAAGGTGTTCATCACGGGCGAGCAGAATCTGCTCGGCATACTTCACATGATACACATCGCGTGGGTGCAGAACCAACAGGCCGAGAATCAGGAGAAGGTGTTCGGCATTGCCGAACAGTTGATAGACCGGCTCGGCGACTTCATCAGGCGGTATAACGCTCTCGGTGACACACTGGCAAAGGCGCAGAAGGACTACGACTATGCCAACAACAAGCTGGCCACGGGTGCACAGAGCGTGTTCAAGAAGGGGCGCGAGCTTGTAGACCTCGGCGCGAAGGAGAACCCAAACCGTCGTATACCGCATCCGGAGCCAGACCTGCTCGGAGTTGATGTGCCGTCATGAACAACCGTAAGATAATGCACATCGACATGGATGCCTTCTTCGCGTCAGTTGAACAGCGCGACCATCCTGAGTTGCGCGGACTGCCGGTGGCCGTGGGGCACGACGGACCGCGCGGTGTCGTGTCCACGGCCAGCTACGAGGCGCGGCGTTTCGGTGTGCGGTCGGCCATGCCCATGGCGAGGGCAAAGCG
Source organism: uncultured Prevotella sp. (assembly GCF_900549175.1). Lineage (GTDB taxonomy): Bacteria > Bacteroidota > Bacteroidia > Bacteroidales > Bacteroidaceae > Prevotella. Next base: position 8,097 of record NZ_URNN01000097.1, read on the forward strand.
CTTGTGCCCGCAGCTTGTCATCGTGCACAGCGACTACTCGGTATACAAGAAGGTGTCGGAGCAGATACATGAGATATTCCGCGACTATACCGACGTGATAGAGCCGCTGTCCATCGATGAGGCTTTTCTCGATGTTACTGAAAACAAGCGCGGGATGGAACTGGCTGTGGACATTGCGCGTGAGATAAGGCAGCGCATACGCGACGAACTGCATCTCACGGCGTCGGCCGGTGTGTCGTACAACAAGTTTTTGGCCAAGATAGCCTCGGAAGTGCGCAAGCCCGACGGACTGACCGTCATCCATCCTGACCGTGCGGCCGGATTCATCGCCGGATTGAAGATAGAGCAGTTTTGGGGTGTGGGGCCGCGCACAGCCGACCGCATGCATTATATGGGTATCTTTACGGGCAACGACCTGCGGCGCTGCTCGCTGCGCCATCTTATGGAGGTGTTCGGAAAGATGGGGCGCACCTACTACGACTTTGCCCGCGGCATCGACCTGCGGCCCGTCGAGACGGAATATGTGCGAAAGTCGGTTGGGTGTGAGCATACCTTTGCCGAGGACATCAGCGCGCGTGCCGCTGTCATAATCGAACTTTACCATACGGTGCTCGAACTTGTCGCCCGCATAGAGAAGGACCGCTTCGAAGGGCGCACGCTTACGCTGAAGGTGAAGTTCGGTAACTTCACGCAAATAACGCGCAGCATCACCCAGCAGAAGATTCTTACGGCAAAGGATGATATCCTGCCTTTGGCCAAGCGGCTACTTGCCGAAGTGAAGTATTCCACAGCCAATCCCATCCGCCTCATCGGTCTGTCGGTGTCGAATCCTTCCATCGAGGCAAACATGCACAGGGAAGACTGGATAGAGGGTTTCCTTGAGTTTGATGACTGGGAATGATGTGGCGGCACCGGTGGCTTGTATGTACAGTGCTTGTGCATGCAAGTTTTTTTAAGAAAGGATTCGATTGGCGATAGTTCTGATATGATACGGAGTGTTTGTGAAGATATGGACAAAATGAATTTGCTGCTCATGTACAGCCATGGGCAGGGCCGTCTGCTCCACCGCATAGACAGTGTGGCGGGGCGGATGTACTACAGGGCAAAGGTGGATACGGCGTACATCCGCAGGCCGGAAAGCCGGTGGATAGTGAAGTTGCGGGCCAATGTCTCCGGGGCACAGATAGAGACCGAAGGCACGATGGACGGCGTGAGCTACGAGACGGAACTGCAGTCGGCCCTGCGTGTTGTATAGTGAACTTATAACATGATAACGATTTATGGAAATGAAAACAGAAAAGGAAAAGATGTTGGCCGGAGAACTGTATGACGCCAACTACAACAGTGAGCTGATTGCTGAGCGGCAGCGGTGCAAGGACCTGTGTCATGAATACAATATGATTACTCCGTCGCAGACGGGGAAGCGTGAGGAGCTGATGCGCCGCCTGCTCGGGCGTACGGGTGAGCGTTTCCTTATCGAGCAGCCGTTCTGTTGTGACTATGGATATAACATAGAGATTGGCGAGGACTTCTATGCCAATGTCAACTGCGTAATACTCGACGGGGCAAAGGTGACTTTCGGCAACAATGTCTTCATTGCGCCCAACTGCGGGTTCTACACCGCCGGCCATCCGCTCGACATTGCCCAGCGCAACAGCGGACTGGAATATGCCCGGCCGATAACCGTGGGCAACGACGTGTGGATAGGCGCAAACGTGGCTGTGCTGCCCGGCGTGACTATCGGCGACGGATGCGTCATCGGTGCCGGCAGCGTGGTGACGCGCGACATCCCAGCCCATTCGCTTGCCGTCGGCAACCCGTGCCGGGTAGTGAAGTCCCTCCCGGCCTCTCCAAGGGTAGGGGAATAAAATGCAAAGAATAATACAAGGCTGATTCAAGTCAGGCTATATTCTCCCGTGCTGTTTGCGTTCAGCCTCTTTTCCTCTTTAACTTAAGGAGGTCGGGATGGGCTTTATCACCCGACACGGGTTGCCGGCGGCGAGCACATCGGCGGGAATGTCACGCGTCACCACGCTACCTGCGCCAATCACCGCTCTGCTGCCTATCGTGACGCCGGGCAGTACCACTACGTTTGCGGCTATCCAAACGTTGTCACCTATTGTTATGGGCAGCGCGCGCATGATGCCGGCATTGCGCTGTCCGGCGTCAAGGGCATGGATGACGGTGCACAGGCTGCAGTTGGGGCCGATGAAGACGTTGTCGCCTATTGTCACTTCGGCCTCATCGAGTATGGCAAGGTTGAAGTTGCCGATGAAATTGTTGCCGATGTGTATGTTCGTGCCAAAGTCGCAACGGAACGGACTGTGAATGACAAATCGTTCACCGATTCTCCCCAGCATCTCCCGCACAATCTCCTCCCGTTCACTGCGGCACAGCGGAGAAAGCGCGTTCAGCCTGAAACACTGCTCGGCGCATTGTGACAGCGCCGCCGCAATATCATCGGTAAAGCCATTCATCCATTCACCTGAGCGCAGCGTGCTTAGGTTGTCTGTATTTGTCTTGTTCCTTTCCATATCTTTCTCTATTTTGTTTATAAGTAAGTCTTTGGCGTGTGTTTTGATGTGCATTATATATGTGTAATGCCGGATGCAAAGATACGAAATAAATGCGTCATACACGAACATGCAGTGGTGTTATCTCAGTTCAGTCCGGGCTTGCCCGCTGCATACATTTGGGTATTTTAACATAAATCCGTCAGAAACATTTCGATAAAAACGTGAAAAGATTTAACTTTGCAGCAAAACTAAAAGATATGTATATAATACGAATCATCCCACTGCTGAGTGCCATAGGCATTGCCTCGGGTGCCATGGCGCAGGCTGAGGTTTCTGATTCTCTACCGGCACAGGAACTTAAGGAGATTGTCATCAAGGCTTCAAAAGTGTTACGCAAAGCCGATATGGATGTGTACCACCCGTCACAAAGTGCCGTTGACAATTCAAAGAACGGCATGCAGTTGCTCTCGAATCTGATGATACCATCGCTTTCCGTGAACGACGCTCTCGGAAGTATAACGTCGGCCGGCCAATCAGTGCAGGTGCGCATAAACGGGCGCAAGGCCACGATAGAGCAGGTACGTACGCTGTTGCCGGAAACGATAAAGCGTGTGGAATGGATGGACAATCCCGGGCTGCGTTATGAAGGAGCCAACTATGTCCTGAATTTCATTGTAGCCAATCCCACACTTGGCGGTTCGTTGCAGCTGTATTCACGTCCGGCCCTTAACACGGCGTGGGGCTTCCACATGGCCGATGCCAAATTCAACTTCGGCAGGTCGCAGTTTGAAATCGGTACAAACTTTAAGCTGACCGACAACATCAAGACCCACCGCGACTACGATGAGACGTTCACATGGCCCGACGGAAAAAGCATCACGCGCAACGAAACGTCAAGAGGGGGAACGATGGATAACACGATGGGCAATCTGTGGGCTTCTTACAACTACGTCAGGCCGGACACCACCATGTTTGTCGCCGAGTTTTCGATGTATAAGGGCTTTACCGACAAGTTCGTTTATAACGGTCTTCTCTCGGTGAGCGACGGAACCGATGACATCTTGCTCACGGACGCCCATGGAAACAAAGGAACGACCCCGTCTCTCTCCGTTTACTTCCAGCAGCATTTCGCCGGCCGGCAGATGCTTGTGGTTGACTTCAGCTCTTCATTCTATTTCGGCCGCACTTTCTCAGACTATCTTGAACAGCTGCCGTCCGAGTCATCCTACGTCACGGACATACATACAAACATAAAAGACAGGAATCAGGCATACGCCATCGAAACTGACTATATAAAGAACTGGGACAATTCGCGGTTGACGGCCGGCGCATCCTATTCGGCCAACCGCAACCGCTCCAGATATGAAAACCTCGGCGGCGAGATTTTCCATCAGCGGCAGGATAAGGTCTATTTCTTCGCGGAATATTTCCGGCGCTTCGGCAAGTGGTCGGCCACGGCCGGAATCGGGGCACAGTACACCGACTTTCTTTTCAGGGAATCCAATCGCGGAAACCACTCGTGGAGCGCAAGACCCCAGGCTACGCTGACATACGCGCCGAACAAGAACCATAACTTCAGACTAAATTTCACTTCTTGGCAGTCGTCTCCGTCATTGGCCGAGACCAACGTCGTACCGCAGCAGCTTGACGGGTTTCAGTGGAGGGTTGGCAATCAGAATCTGAAAACCTCAAGCTCCTATATGCTCACTTTCAGATACGGATTCAACCTGCCGCGGGTCAACGGGTCGTTCGGCGTACGGGCATTTACCTCTCCCAATGCCATCACCCCACTGTTTGAATGGGACGGTGACAGGCTGATCACGACTTACGAAAACAGCGACGGACTCAAAAACCTGTCGTTCTTTCTCTCGCCTCAGATAGATGTCATCCACGACTGGCTCACCGTGAGCGGGTATGTTCAGTACCGGATGGAGCGCATGAAGGGCACCGGCTACACCATCAACCACAACGGATGGAGCGGAAACGCCTCGCTTCAGCTGTCCCACTGGGGATTTGTCCTCAACGCCGAATACCAGTATGCGCAGCGTGACCTATGGGGCGAAAAGATAAGCTGGGGCGAGGACCTCAATGTCATATCACTTGAATATAACTGGAAAGACTGGCAGTTCGGAGCCGGAGTTCTCATGCCGTTCGGCAAGTACGACCAAGGCTCAAAGTCTCTCAGCAAATGGAACCGGAACGAACAGCACATGCGCATCGACATGAGGATGCCTTTCGTCACCGTTGCGTGGAATCTACAGTGGGGCCGGCAGAAACACGGCGTTCAGAAACTCATAAACACTGATGCCAGTACCGACCATTCGACAGCGGGAGGTCGATGACGAATATCGCGAAACACATGCCCAAATATGTCTTTCTGTCAGAATAATTCCTAAAATTTAACATTTCTTTTTTCTCGAAAT
>NZ_URNN01000098.1 GCF_900549175.1 uncultured Prevotella sp.
CATTGGCAAAAGCCGTGATTACCGTAACGGCCAGTCCCATGACGATGGCGGGCTTCAGCTGGGCCGTAACGGCCAGTGCCGAACAGATGCCGAGCACCTGTATGAGAACGGGATTGTCGAGATTCAACGGATTTCCCAGAACTTCTTTGTTCTCCTTTGAAAACAACTTACTCATTTTTTCAATCCTCCTTTACTTTTCATTAAAAAACACTTTGTATTTTCCCAGACCCTCCTGAAGCATGAGGCTCACGCCGTTGGATGTGAGCGTTGCACCGGTAACGCCATCCACTTCCGAGGCGGGATTCTTTATGTCGGAAGCCTTTTTCACGGCAATGGCTATGTCGCCGGCATTGTCGCCGCCGGCAAAAATCTTCTTCTCCCTGAACTTGTCCTGCCAGGCCTTGCTGTCCTTTATCTCCGCTCCCAGTCCGGCGGTCTCGCTGTCGTGGTTGAAGTAGGCGCCGTAAACGGTGTTCATGTCATCGTTTATGGCTATATATCCCCAAATGGGGCCCCACAGTCCCATTCCGTACACGGGTATGACATACTTCGTCTGCCCGTCTACATTGCAGATGTACAATGCAAGTTTCCCCGCCTTATAGTCGGCGCTGTTGAGCAGGAAACCGGCTGTCTCGCCGCCTTGGGTGCCCTCGCTGACCACGCGGCCGTCGGCATCTATAATCCTGTCGGCCGTCACCACTTCCGAGTAGCGGGCTGCGGCAGCCTCGTTGTCGAGGTCGCGGATGTTCAGCGCGGCAAGTATCTGCTTCTTCTTGTCAAGCGCCACGTTGGCATCCTGCATCGGCTTGAGTGCCTGAAAGATGAATGCAAGCAGGAAAGCCACGATGACAACCATCACCGCACTATATATAATAATGTATGAATTTGAATTGGTGTTCAAACCCTTCTTCTTGTTTTCTGTCATAATATCCTCCTTACTTATGTGTTAAACGTTTTGCCCGCTTCGATATATTTGCCTGAACCACGCAGTAGTCGATGAGCGGAGCAAACATGTTTGCAAACAAAATGGCAAGCATCATACCCTCCGGATAGCCGGGATTCATCACACGGATGACCACGGCAAGTATGCCGATGATGAGGCCGAATATCCATTTTCCGCTCTCAGTGCGCGCTCCCGTAACGGGGTCGGTGGCCATGAAGACGGCTCCAAAGGCGAATCCGCCGAGAATGAGATGCTCGTACCACGGTATGGGGGACATGCCCAGAGCTGCAAACAGAGCCGCCGTGAGACCGCCGCCCACGAACACGCTGAGCATTGTCTTGTAGCTGGCTATGCCCGTCCAAAGCAGGATAAGGGCGCCTATGGCAATGGCCACAACGCTCGTCTCGCCGATACTTCCGGGAATAAAGCCCAGCACCATGTCACTGACGGAGTAAGGCACTTCGGCGTTTTGTGCCACCGAGGCAAGCGGGGTGGCCCGTGTGAACGTGTCGGAAAGCGTGTTTCCGAAACCGAGAATGCTGTCCTGCGCCACCCATACGGTGTCACCGCTCATGCGTGTGGGGTAAGAGAAGAAGAGGAACGCGCGGGCCACGAGCGCCACGTTGAAGATGTTCATGCCCGTACCGCCGAAAATCTCCTTCGCAAAGACAACGGCAAAGGCCACGGCCAGAGCCAGCATCCACAACGGGCAGCTAACGGGCAGAATCAGCGGGATGAGGATTCCCGACACGAGGAAGCCCTCCTGTATCTCCTCCTTCTTCCACTGGGCCCAGGCAAACTCTATACCGAGACCCACAACATAGCTCACCACAATCTTTGGCAGCACGGCAAGGAATCCGAAGATGAAGATTTCCCAAAAGCCCGCCGTGGCGAGTGTGCCCGCAGCGCTGTAGTTCTGGTAACCCACATTGTACATTCCGAAAAGCAATGCCGGAACAAGTGCTATCACAACCATACTCATGATGCGCTTGGAATCGATGGCATCGTGAATGTTCACGCCGCACTTTGAAGTGGTGTTGGGCACATAGAGGAATGTCTCCATACCGTCGTACAGGCTGCGGAACGCACTCAGCTTGCCCCCTTCTTCAAAATTCGGCTTTATCTTATTCAAATAATTTCTCAAAAAACTCATATCCACAGTGTTTTAAGCGTTTTCTTTACGTAACATGTCAAGGCCGTTGCGGACAATGCGCTGCAGCTCCAGCTTCGAGCTGTCTACAAATTCTGCAAGGGCAAAATCTTCCGGCGCAACCTCGTATATGCCGAGCTGCTCCATCTTGTCTATGTCGCCGGCTATTATCGCCTTTATGAGATATTCCGGATAAATGTCCATGGGGAACACGCGGTCGTACTCGCCACTCATTATCATATGGCGCTCGCCGCCCTTTATGCGCGCGTCGGGAGCATACCTGCGCTTGCCGAACAGCCACGAGAAGTAGCTCCTGCTGACGGAGAACTGGCCGAAGCGCGGCATTATCCATCCGGCAAACTCGTCGGCATTGTCACCCTCCGGTATTACGGTTATTTCGGAAGTGTGGGCACCGAGATAGCCCTCCTTCGTGGTGGGACGGCCAGTGAGCACATTGCCTTTGATTATTCTTACATTGCGGTCGGTGCCGATGCTGTTGCTCAGCAGCGTGGCAAGCTCCTGCCCCACCAGCATATCCACGTATGCAGGTTTGGCCACTTCGCTTCCGGCGAAAGCGACGGTGCGGCGCAAGTCCACCCGGCCGGTGTTGAACAGACGGCCGAAGAATATCACGGCCGTAGGCTCCACGGTCCACACCACCTCACCCTTGTTTACCGGAGAGACGTGGTTTACCTGCACGCCTACATTGCCGGCAGGGCATGGTCCGTCGAACACGGTCACCTCTACATCCGACGCTCCGGTAAGAGCGGCCGAAGACTGGCCGATGCCGATGCCGAGATGGGTCTCCGCTATCTTCGACAATGCTGTCAGACCGGTCTGGAAATCGGCTTCCTGCCCCTCCAGCTCAAACTCGAAGTCGGAGGCCAGCGGCATGTCTCTCAGTGCCGACACAAAAATAGCCTTAGGCATGGTGTGCGGATTTGTCGACACTGCATAAGGCAACTGGTTGATGTAACCGAAGAGACCGGCGTCGAGAAGGGCCTTGATTACGCCTTCGCCGTCGAGCCGGCTCACGTCCTTCTTGCCGAAATCAACATAATCCTGTGTTGCATCGGCATTGATACCTATGCCCAACACCTTTCTTCTCTCACCGCGCAGCACGTCGGTCACGGTTCCGCTTACGGGTGACGAAAACTTTACTTCCGGATATTCCTTGTTGATAAACAGCGTGTCGCCTGCCTTCACCCTGTCGCCGGGCTTAACGACAACCTTTGGAATGACTCCCGTAAAGTCGTCGGGCTGCAACATGTACTTACCATTCGGCTTCAGGCAGATCTTCTTTTTCTCCGCCACGCCCGCAAGATTAATATCCAAACCTTTTCTCAGTTTAACTACATTTGACATATATAATCTTAATAAATAGATGGTTCTGCATGCAAAATTAACAAAAAAAGAATGGTTATGACAAAGAAATAGACATTAAAATGGCATGAACACAAGTTTTTAGTGTAATTTTGTACCTGTTAATTTTCTGCGGGCAACAATTTGTAATCTCAATCTAACAGAATTGAAAATATTAAAACATATAATCAGAAGTGCCGTATGGACCGTTCTCGGACTGTACATACTCACTGCGTCCGTCATCCAGATACCTGCCGTAAAGAACGGTATCGGAAGCATGACGGCAACGGTCCTGTCTGAAAAATTAGGGACAAAGGTGCATGTGGGACGTGTGGACTTGGGCTTCTTCAACCGCCTGATAATCGACGATGTGGTCATCTATGACAGGCAGCGGAAGGAGATGGTTAGGTCTGCAAGACTGTCGGTGAAGATAGACCTGCTGTCGCTCATGAACAAAAGGATATCCATATCGTCGGCCCAAATGTTCGGTACCGACTTCACGCTCTACAAGGCTTCGGAGAAGGCGGCGCCCAATTTCCAGTTCGTCATCGACGCGCTGTCATCCGAAGACGAAGGCAAGAGCAAGTCGCCGTTGGACCTGCGCATCAACACTTTCATCATGCAGCACAGCAGTCTGAGCTACGACCGCCATGACATTGCGCCCTCAAACAAAGGCATCGACCCCAATCACATCTGTCTGAAAGACATCAGTGCCCACCTGTCTGTAAAGGCATTGAGGGAAGACTCGCTGAATGTCACCGTCAAGAAACTCGCCTTCAAGGAAAAGAACTCCGGACTGCAGATAAACAGGATGTCGCTGAAAGCGGAAGGAAACAGGGAGAGATGCAGGTTGCAGTATCTGACACTGAAGATGCCCGGCACCGACATCAGCATCGAAGACGCCGGAGCGACATACCGGTTCGACGGCAACACCCTCGTAAAGCCGTCGCTGAAATATCACGGCAGGATAATGGCCGGCAGCATATCGCCTGCCGACTTCGCGTTCGTCCTGCCGCCGTTGAAAAACGCCGGTGCGCCCACAGTGAGCCTGTCGGCAAACATCAGCGGCACGTGTTCAAGGGTTGGGGTAAACAAGTTTGTCGTAAAGTCACCGTCAGATGACATACATGTCAACCTCTCCGGATGGATAGGCAACCTTGGCAGAAAGATTCCCGACAGCCATATCACCGTCAACGACATCAGTGCCTCCGCCGGTTTCATCGGCACAGTGTGCCGCAGTCTGGCAAAAGACAACGGCAACGTGGCGGATATGGCGGAACGGCTGGGAGACATAAGAATGCACGGAACGGTGAATTCCGCCGACGGGGTGCTTCAGACGGCCGGCAAGCTTGAAACCGGACCGGGAACCGCCGATGTCAACGTGTCTCTGTCTGAAGACAAGACCATAGCCGGAAACGTATCCACACACGGCTTCAACCTCAGGCAGATACTTGATGACGAACGCTTCGGAACACTCTCCGCCACCGCATCCGTGCACGGACGGCTGGGCGACGCCCAAGGCAATCCGGACATAACATGCCTTGCAGACATTTCCGGATTCGAGTTCAACGGCTATCCGTACGGCAGCATCAAGGCGGAAGGCATGATGAAAGGCAACCGTCTGTCGGGAAAGATAGATGTCGACGACCCCAACATCAATCTGTCTCTCAACGGTTTCACCCAAAGCACCGGCCACATCTCAGACATCAGCCTTACGGCTTCAGTCAGAAACTTCTCGCCTTCCGCCACACGGCTCACCGGCAAGTGGGGAGACGCCGTGTTCAATACCGACATCAGCACAAAGCTCCGTGGAAACGGCATCAACAACTTCACGGGAGAGCTGTCGCTCGACAATTTCTCCATGCAGTCGGCAGAAGAGTCGTACACACTCCACCATCTGAAAGTGAGTTCGGCCACCGGCGACGGCCGCGAACGGCAGCTGCAGATGGACAGCGACTTCGGAACGGCACATCTCTCGGGGCGGTTCGATGTCGGCACGATACACAAAAGTGTCATCAACATCATAAGAAAACGGCTGCCAACCGTTCCCGGACTACCCGCCGTAAGCAACGGCACCAACAACCGCTTCGACATTGTTGCAAACATATCCGACACCGGATGGCTTGACAAACTGCTCGGCATACCGCTGCACACAGACCGTGACATAAACCTGAAATGCACCGTCGACGAAGCGGAGAAAGACCTGTCAATCGTCTGCAGCATGCCCTCATTCAGATACGACGACAAGGAATATGCCGACGGAACCCTCTCCGTCACCACCGACAGGGAGTCGCTCCACAGCGAGATTGAGGTGACAAAGACAATGGACAACGGCCAGAAGATGAAGCTGACCCTCATAGGCAATGCCGCCGACGACAACCTCCACACATCTTTCTTATGGGACAACAACGAGACGAAGAAGAACATCAGCGGACGGTTCAATGCCGTAACGCGTTTCGGCAGCAACGGCAAAGACGCCGCCGGGGCACTGGTAACGACGATACTGCCGTCGCACATCAACCTCAACAACTCGACATGGAACATCGAACCGTCGACGATAACGTATGCGAAAGACAATGTTGACGTAGACCGCTTCGCCGTCACCAACGGCAAGCAGCACATCATTATCGACGGCACGGCATCGAAAACCGCCGAAGACTCCGTTACGATCGACCTGCACGACATCGACGTTGAATACATACTCGACCTCGTAAACTTCCACTCCGTCGACTTCAGCGGACGCGCTTCCGGCACGGCCAGCATCTCGGCTCCTTTCGGAAACATGGCCGCCCACGGCAATATCATCGTCGACGATTTCGAGTTCGAGCACGGACGCATGGGCATACTCAACGCCAATGTCGACTGGGACAACGAGGAGAAGCAGATAAACATCAATGCCATTGCCAACGACGGGCCGGAGGTAATGACATGTATCGACGGCTACGTGTCACCCAAACGCAGCTATATCGATCTGGGGATAAAGGCGATAGGCACGTCGATAGAATTCATGAAATCATTCACGAGCAGCTTCATAAGCGACATCAACGGACAGGCCGACGGTGAGGTAAGGCTGATCGGACCGCTGAAGACCATCAACCTCGTGGGCGAGCTCGTCATCAACGGCGACGCCCATGTCAAGGCCACCAACTGCAAATACTACCTGCGCAACGACACCGTCACCTTCATCCCCGACGAGATTGAGCTGCACGACATGCCCATTTTCGACGTCAGAAACAACAGGGGCATAATGTCGGGAAGCATACACCACAAGCATCTCACCAAACTGTCATACGACATTTTTGTAAAGGCCGACAACCTGTTGGCCTACGACTTCCGCGACTTCGGCGACGATACGTTCTACGGCACCGTTTACGGCACAGGCAATGTCGGCATACACGGACGCAGCGGCGAGCTGGACATCAACGTCAGCATAACGCCCGGCAGCAGGTCGACATTCGTGTACAACGTGTCAAATCCCGATGTCATATCGAAACAGGAGTTCATCAACTGGAACGACATGACGTCCGAATCACCAGAACAGGAGAAGGAGAAGAAAGCGGCGGTGCGGCCCAACATACCTACCGACACACACATCAACTTCCTTATAAACTGCACCCCCGACGTCACGCTGAAGCTGCTCATGGACAGCCGCACCAACGACTATATCACCCTCAACGGCAACGGAGTGCTGCGGGCGTCATACTACAACAAGGGCGCGTTCAGCATGTTCGGCACATACGTCGTGGAACGTGGCACTTACGATATCACTATACAGGATATAATAAAGAAGAAGTTCACCTTCAACAACGGCGGAACGATTGTCTTCGGAGGCGACCCCTACAGTGCCAACCTCAACCTTCAGGCCATATACCCCGTCAACGGCGTGTCACTCTCCGACCTGAATATAGGCAACAGTTTCAAGAACAACACCATACGTGTCAACTGTCTCATGAACATCGGAGGGCAGGCAATGGCTCCCGCTGTCGACTTCGACATCGACATGCCAACCCTTGGCAGCGATGAGAAACAGATGATAAGGAGCATCATCAACAGCGAAGACGAGATGAACCAGCAGGTGATCTATCTGCTAGGCATCGGACGCTTTTATCCGCAGGAGGCCAACAACTCGTCGGTGATGGGCAACAACCAGCCGAGCCAGACATCACTTGCCATGCAGGGACTGCTCTCCGGCACGATATCGAGCCAGCTCAACACCGTGCTCAACACCATGATAAACAACAACAACTGGAACTTCGGTGCCAACATATCTCCCGGTGACGAGGGATGGAACAACGCCGAGTACGAAGGACAGCTCAGCGGCCGCCTGTTCAACAACCGACTTCTCATCAACGGACAGTTCGGCTACCGCGACAATCAGAAGAACGCCAGCACCAACTTTATCGGCGACTTCGACATCCGCTACCTGCTCTTCCCCAACGGCAACCTGTCCATCAACATATACAACAAGACCAACGACCGCTATTTCACCAAGTCGAGTCTCAACACCCAGGGCATAGGCCTTACGATGAAGAAAGACTTCAGAAATCTCAGCGACCTGTTCGGAATAAAGAAAAAGAAGAAGAAAACAAGAAATAAGTAAGAGGTTAGAGTGTAGAGATTAGAGTGTAGAGGTTAGAGTGTCGGCGTTCTTCAGGAGACTGCGCAGGTTAGAGTGTAGAGATTAGAGTGTAGAGATTAGAGTGTAGAGTGCAGAGGTTAGAGTGCAGAGTGCAGAGGTATGATTACCTTTTTGTTATTCCGTTGGTGAAATTGTTTGTACAAAAGGTAATCATACCTCTGCACTCTGCACTCTAACCTCTGCACTCTACACTCTGCACTCTACACTCTGCACTCTACACTCTGCACTCTAACCTCTTAACTCTTACTTCTTACCTAATACCAGCTTGGCCGTCTTCAGCCCGTCGGCGGTGGCCGTCAGTGTCACCTTTCCGCCCTCACGCTTTGAACGCAATATGACCGTGACCGTACCGTTGTAGAGACGGCGTGTGTTGCCCACGGTAAGCTCTTCGCTCGTGATGTCGCCATTTATCACGCCCACAATCTCTGCCGGGCCATCCACGGCGAAGGTCACACCGTTGTGTGCGCCCTGCACGCGGCGTCCCTTCTTGTCCACTGCCACCACGCGCACATGCTGCAGGTCGGTTCCGTCGGCCTTCCAGTCAGCATTGTCTGCCTCTGCCTTCAAAGCCACGGCATCCGTTGTTGTCTCTATCTTGTGGCGCGCCACAACCTTTCCGGCTTTCTTTGCCACAGCCTCTATATATCCGGCTTCATACTTCACCCCGTCCCACTTTATCTTGTTGCGCGACTTTGGTGCCATCGTGTTCTTCTTCACACCGATGCTCCTGCCGTTGACGAACAGCTCCACCTCGTCACCGTTTGTATATGTGTAGAGAGACATCGTGCTTCCGGCCTTGCGGTTCCAGTGGTCAGACATGCGCTGCGTTCCCACCTTCACGTCGTTCCAAACCGTATTGTCGTCACTGTCGATGATGCCGATGTGCACCACCGGCTCCTCCGGCTTGAATATGCTCTTCAGGAAATAGGCTATGGGCTTCGGCTCAAGCGATATGTCAAACACACCCTGAGCCCATCCCTTTGCAGGCCATCCGTTCGACTCGCCCAGATAGTCTATCATGCCCCAGTAGGCCAGACCCACAACCTTGTCGAGATCCATCTCGTAATAGTTCGGGCCCATCATCGCCGTGTTGGCCTCGCTCTGATAGAATATCATGTTGGGATAGCGGCGGCCGTCTCCTGGGAAGTACATGTAACGGTAGTTGTAAGCCGCTATGTCGGTCTCCAGCACGAGCGGTGCAGGCAGAGAGTCGGTCTTGAGGTTGCGTCCGCGCGGGTGCATGGCCACCGTCACAGGGCGTGTGGTGTCGTAACGCTTCAGCAGTTCGCGCTGCAGGCGGTAGGGAGTTACACCCCAGTCGGCATAGGGCAGGTTCCAGTATGTCTGCAACTCGTTGCCCAGACTCCACATCACCACCGACGGATGGTTGCGGTCGCGGCGTATGAACTCGGGCACATCCTGCTGCCACAGGTTTACCCACTCCGTGCGTCCTCCCGCAAACTGCGTGAGCCACTTGTCGTAAAGCTCGTCAACAACGAGCAGTCCATACTTGTCGCACAGGTCGAGGAACGACTTGCTGTAAGGGTTGTGCGATGTGCGCACATGGTTGAATCCGAACTGTTTGAGCAGCTGTATGCGCTTCTCCATGGCACGCGGATAGGCGGCTGCGCCCAAGGCTCCCAGCGTGTGGTGGTTGGCAATGCCCTTGAATACCACCTTCTTGCCGTTGAGCTTGAATCCGAACTCCGGCGAATATTCTATCGAGCGTATGCCGAAGTGCTCCTCCACCCTGTCGGCCACTGTTCCGTCGGGCTTCATCAGCGTGACCACTGCCGTATACAGATTTGGCGACTCGCAGCTCCACAACTTCGGGTTGGCAACGACAATGCTGTCCACCATGTGTTCGTTTATCTTCTGACCGCGGTTGAAGGGGATGTCCTTTGTGGCGTCATACACGGTATTGCCCTCACCATCAAGTATGCGCGTGTTCACCTTCAGCTCCTTTATCTTCAGATAACAGGCTATCTCCGCCTGTATTTTCACCGTGGCTTTCTGTCCGCTTACCACGGGAGTGGTGATGTAGAGCGGATGGCGTGTGAAATACTGCTGCGCGTCGGTAACGATGAGATTGACGTCGCGGAAGAGTCCTCCACCCGTATACCACCGTGAGTTTTCCGGCCTCTGCGTATTGGCTTTCACGGCTATCACATTCGGCTGGCCGTACTTGAGCAGCTTCGTCACGTCTATGTCGAAACCCACATATCCATAGTCGGTTCCGCCGATGCGCTGGCCGTTGAGATATACATCGCCCACAAGCATTATGCCTTCAAAGTCAAGCACCACGCGCTTGCCTTTCCATGCGGCATCGGGGGTTATGGTCTTGCGGTACCATCCTATTCCCATCTCCTTGAAACCGCGCGAACTCAGGCGGCTCTTCACATTGCTGGCGGCATCGCTGTTGTCTGCCTTCTCGCCTTTTTCCGGTGCCACCCATGGCTGGTGTATCTGAAAATCATGGGGCACATTGATTGTCTGCCACCCGCTGTCATCGAATGTAGCGCCCTGTGCACCGTCTGCATCACCGGCATGAAAGCGCCAGTCGAAGTTGAGACTCTCCACCTTACGCGGATTGTCGTCTGCCGACACCGGCAGCAAGGCCAGCACGGCAAGAATCAATAAAGATATACGTTTCATATTTTAGTAGAATTGTTATTTTGCAAAGATAATAATAAAAGCCGAAACAAACCTATTTTTTTGACAGAAAGAAGATGTATCAAAAAATTAGGTTCACAACCACAGTAGGGACATATTCTTGTATTTGTCCGTCAAACATTTATTGAATATCAATACGTTACGAGCGGACAAATACAAGAATATGTCCCTACAAGTTGCTTCTTTGCATTTTGACACAGCCCCTTTATATCAAAAGAACTTATGTCTTTATGCCAAAGAAAGGGAAGCCTTGATGGCGGCAATCTTCTCTGTAGCAGCCTTTACGCAACGCTCGTAGCATCCGGCGCACTTCATCGAGGCATCCTTAATCTCGATATAGAACTTTATCTTGGGCTCCGTTCCCGAAGGACGCACGCTTATCTTTGTGCCATCCTCGCAGAACCACTGCAGCACGTTGCTCGTTGTGGGCATGTCCATCTTTGTCTTCGTGCCGTCGGCGGCAGTCTGCTCCAGAGTCTGATAGTCCTTCCATACGGCAACCTTGCTGCCGCCAATCTCCTGCGGCGGGTTGTTGCGGAAGTTCGTCATCATCTGCTTTATCTCGTCGGCACCGCTCTTGCCGGGCTTCACCACATTGATGGTGAACTCCTGAGAGAAGCCGTACTCCACGTATATGTCCATCAGCAGGTCGTAGAGCGTCTTGCCGTTATCTTTTGCATAGGCGCAAATCTCAGCCAGCAGCGAGCAGGCCGACACGGCATCCTTGTCGCGCACGAAGTCCTGTGCGAGGAATCCGTAGCTCTCCTCACCGCCGCCGATGTACTGCTGCTTGCCCTCTGACAGGGCTATCTCGCGTGCAATCCACTTGAATCCCGTGTAGCAGTCGCGCATCTCAATGTTCTGCTTCTCTGCAATCTTGCGTATCACCTCCGTTGTCACGATGGTCTTCACTATGAAGTCGCCGTCCTTCATCTTGCCCGTAGCCTTGCGGTTGGTGATGATATAGTAAAGGAACAGCAGGCAGGTCTGGTTGCCGTTGATGAGAATCCACTCTCCCTTGTCGTTCTTGCAGGCCATACCCACACGGTCGGCATCGGGGTCACTTGCCATCACTATGTCGGCATCCATGGCCTTGGCGTCACGCAGGGCCAGCGTAAGGGCCTCTCCGTTCTCCGGGTTGGGTGAAACCACTGTGGGGAAATCGCCGCTCTTCACCATCTGCTCCTCCACGCAGTGCACGTTCTCGAATCCCCAGAACTTCAGCGAACGCGGTATCATCGTCATACCCGTGCCGTGCAGCGGGGTGTAAACTATCTTCAGGTCTTTCTGACGCTCGATTACTTTCGGGTCGATGCATATTTCCTTTATGCGCTCCAGATAAACCTTGTCGATGTCCTCGCCGATAATCTGTATCAGCTTGTCGTCGCCTTCAAACTTCACATCGTCCACCTTAACCTTGTTCACTTCGTCGATGATGCCCGTATCGTGGGGTGCGAGCACCTGTGCGCCGTCTTCCCAGTAGGCCTTGTATCCGTTGTATTCGCGCGGGTTGTGGCTTGCCGTCACGTTGACACCGGCCTGACACTTCAGGTATCTGATGGCAAACGAGCACTCCGGTGTGGGGCGCATGTCGTCAAACAGGTAAACCTTTATTCCGTTGGCCGAGAATATGTTTGCCACTGTCTCGGCAAAGAGACGGCTGTTGTTGCGGCAGTCGTGACACACCACCACCGATATTTCGCTGCGGTCTGCAAAGTTCTTCTTCAGATAATTGGCGAATCCCTGTGTTGCCATACCCACGGTATACACGTTCATACGGTTGCTTCCGGCACCCATGATGCCGCGCAGTCCGCCCGTGCCGAACTCCAGGTCCTTATAGAAGCACTCTATAAGGTCGGTCTTGTCTTCGTTGGCCAACATCGCATTGACTGCCTGCTTTGTCTCCTCGTCAAAGGCCGGAGCGAGCCACTGTTGTGCTTTCGCCTCGCATAAGGCTATGAGCTGTGTGTTATTTTCCATAAATCTATAAGTTTTTAGAAATCAGTTTATTTTCACAAAGGTAATAAAAAAAAGAACAATATGCACTATATCTGTACTTATTTTTGTTTTTTTAGCAAATTATTTGTTCATTTATTCGGGAGTTAGGGAGTTTCATTCAGGAGTTAAGGAGTTTTATTCAGGAGTTAAGGAGTTAAAGGGAGTTAAGGAGTTAAGCCGAATGTGACATAAAGGATTGGTACGCCCCGCAGGGGCAGCAAGCACATAGCCCGGGGCAG
>NZ_URNN01000099.1 GCF_900549175.1 uncultured Prevotella sp.
TCTATTTCGAGAAAAAAGAAATGTTAAATTTTAGGAATTATTCTGACAGAAAGACCTGCTTAGGAACAAAAAGACAGATTGTTTGTCGACAGAAAGAATCTGTCTTTATGTCTAAAAAGAATATGTCTTTATGTCCAAAAAGAAAATCTGTCTTTATGTCAGAAATAAAATTTGGTGTTTTGTTCTTTTTGATTTATCTTTGCAACTCAGTATCAAATGGATTGAGGATAATGGAGTACGTTCAGGATTTGTTTGTCAGCGGTGATTTCCCCGTCTTCACGGCTTTTCTGCTGGGTCTGCTTTTGGCGCTGCACCCGTGCCCCATGGCTGCAGGCATGGCGGCACTGGGTTATGTGGCACGCGAAGCCACGAGCCGCGGACGCGTGTTTCGCGGCGGACTGCTTTATGCTGCCGGACACATTCTGGCGTATACCTTGCTTGGGGCGGTGCTGATAGCCTTGATACGCAGCGGCCGTGACATACTGCACGTGAGTGACAGTTTTGGCGAGTGGGGCGAGCGGGCACTTGTGGTGATATTGGCGGTCGTGGGGTTGTGGATGCTGTTCAGTTCCCGCTTCCATCGTCATGAGCATACGCCGCCGTTGTCGGCCATTGCCGGGCGGATTGGCGGTCCGGGTGGCAGTTTCCTGTTAGGTGTTCTGTTTGCCCTTGCCTTCTGTCCGGAGAGTGCCGTTGTATATTTCGGTATGTTGATACCCATGTCTGCCGGTTCCGCCGCCGGCTATCTTCTTCCCGCAGTCTTTGCCGTGGCCACAACTCTTCCGGTGGTGGTCGTGGCCTGCATGTTCGCCTACGGTGTCATGGCGATGCCCGCCCTACGTGCCCGCATCAATGCCGTGCAGAGATGGATGAATGTCGTTGTCGGCCTTATCTTTATTGCTGCCGCCATCTTCTGCATGCTGTTTTGACGGGATATATACGGTTTGGCACGGCCTGCTTGCGGTTGCGGACAGTAGAGGACGGTGTACCGTTAATTTGTTGTACGCTAAAAAAAAGATGCAAGTGTAAACATGTATATTCAATAAAAAACAGTATCTTTGCAAAAGACTAACAAAACAAATTAAAATAAGATTATGAAGACAAATTATGAAATCCGTTATGCCTCCCATCCCGAGGATGCAAAGAGTTATGATACGGCGCGTATCCGCCGCGATTTCCTGATAGAGACGGTTTTTGCCGCCGACGAGGTGAATATGGTTTATTCGATGTACGACCGCATGGTGGTGGGCGGGGCAATGCCCGTGGCCGAGACGCTGAAACTTGAGGCCATCGACCCGCTGAAGGCTGAATACTTCACCACACGCCGTGAGATAGGTATCTTTAACGTTGGTGGCGAGGGTACAGTGAAAGTGGGTGACGAGGTGTTCGAGCTCGGTTTCAAGGAAGCGCTTTACATAGGCCGTGGCGACCGTGATGTGTTCTTCTCGTCGAAGGATGCCGCAAAACCCGCCAAGTTCTACTTCAACAGTGTTACCGCCCATACGGCATATCCCTGCAAGAAGGTGACCAAGGCCGACGCCGTGGTGGCACACATGGGTGCGCTGGAGACAAGCAACGAGCGCAACATCAACAAGATGCTCGTCAGTCAGGTGCTGCCCACATGCCAGTTGCAGATGGGTATGACGGAGCTGGCTCCCGGAAGCGTTTGGAACACCATGCCGGCACACGTGCACAGCCGCCGTATGGAGGCTTACTTCTACTTTGAGGTGCCCGAAGATCAGGCCGTATGCCACTTCATGGGCGAGATAGACGAGACGCGCCATCTCTGGATGAAGGGCGATCAGGCCGTGCTCTCACCCGAGTGGAGCATCCACTCTGCCGCCGCCACTCACAACTATACCTTCATCTGGGGTATGGGCGGCGAGAATCTGGACTACGGCGATCAGGACTTCTCTAAGATTACAGACTTGAAATAAACTGTGACGGTGAAGAGCCATGCTTTTCCATAAAAAGTCGTGAAAAAACGTGTGGGTTTTAGGTAATGATTCATGCGTGAACGTATTTTATATAGATACATGGAATAGAAAACAGGTTCAATCAAACAATTAAAAATATCAGAATCAAATGACAAATCCTTTTTCATTAGAGGGAAAGAACGCCTGGATAACAGGCGCTTCCTATGGTATCGGATTCAACATCGCCAAGGCGTTTGTTGCTGCCGGCATCAAGAACATCATCTTCAACGACATCAATGAGGCTGCTCTTGAGCGCGGTTTGGCCAACTACAAGGAGGCCGGAATAGAGAATGTGCACGGATATGTGTGCGACGTGACGAAGGAAGATGACGTGAAGGCTCTTGTTGAGAAGATTCATGCCGAGGTGGGACAGATAGACATTCTTGTGAACAACGCCGGTATCATCAAGCGCATCCCCATGCACGAGATGAAGCGCGCAGAGTTCCAGCAGGTTATCGACGTTGACCTTGTGGCACCGTTCATCGTAGCTTCTGCCGTGCTGCCAGAGATGATGGAGCGCCGCGAGGGAAAGATTATCAACATCTGCTCGATGATGAGCGAACTGGGCCGCGAGACAGTGTCGGCATACGCCGCCGCCAAGGGTGGACTGAAGATGCTCACACGCAACATCTGCTCAGAGTACGGAGAGTACAACATCCAGTGCAACGGCATCGGCCCGGGCTATATAGCCACACCGCAGACGGCTCCGCTCCGCGAGAAGCAGCCCGACGGCAGCCGCCATCCGTTCGACTCGTTCATCTGCGCCAAGACTCCGGCAGGCCGCTGGCTCGAGCCCGAGGAACTGGGCGGACCCGCAGTGTTCCTCGCCTCGAAGGCTTCTGATGCCGTAAACGGCCACGTGCTCTATGTGGACGGCGGAATCCTCGCCTACATCGGCAAGCAGCCTTGATGAATTAAGAGTTAAAAATTAAGAATTAAAAATTAAGAGTGAAGAATCCTACTATGAGGATTCTTCACTCTTTTTGGTTTTTCATCCCCAATAATGTTTGTCGATATTGTCCTATTGAATGTCTTGATATTGCACCGCAGTCAGGAGAAATAGGGTTATCTTTGTCACCTGTATTTTTTACATTCAAAAATCAAGCTGATGAAATACGCGGAAATAGGGAAGACGGGTATGCGTGTGTCGCAACTCTCTTTTGGGGCATCGTCGCTTGGCGGCGTGTTTCGTGACATAGACAGGGGAAAGGCCATAGAGGCAGTGCATGCCGCCGTCGACGGGGGTATGAACTTTATCGACGTGTCGCCATACTACGGTCATTATAAGGCTGAAGAGGTGTTGGGCGAGGCGTTGGGGCAGATACCGCGTGACAAGTTCTATCTGTCGACCAAGGTGGGGCGCTATGGCAAGGATGGCGTAAACCTGTGGGACTATAGTGCACGGCGTGCCGTGGAGAGCGTGTATGAGAGCATGGAACGGCTCGGTATTGACCACATCGACCTTATCAACGTGCATGACATTGAGTTTCAGGCATCGCTGCCGGGCGGACTGCAGAAAGTGGTGGATGAAACTCTGCCGGCACTTTGCGAACTGCGCGCCAAAGGCATCGTGGGACATGTTGGCATTACCGACCTTCAGCCAGAGAACCTCCGTTGGGTGGTGGAACATGCCGGAGACGGAGTGGTGGAGACGGTGCTTTGCTTCTGCCATTACAGTCTTAACGATGAACTTCTGACAGAATATTTCGACTTTTTCGAGCAGCACGGCGTAGGCATCATCAACGCCTCGCCGCTGTCGATGGGTTTGCTCGGGTCGCGCGGCGTGCCTGATTGGCATCCGGCTCCCAAAGAACTTGTGGAGGCATGCGCCCGTGCGGTGGAATACTGCAACGCGCATGGCTGTCCTGCCGAAAAGCTCGCCATACAGTATGCCATTTCGTCACCGCGGATAGCTACCACGCTGTTCAGTTCGGCCAATCCGGACAACGTGCGGAAGAATCTGGCTTATGCCGAAGAACCCATCGACTGGCAGTTGGTGGAGAAGGTACAACAGATAATAGGCCCGCACATGCGCATGCGGTGGAAAAACTCATAACATCATGCTTATAATTGATTCTCACAGCCATCTGTGGCTCCGGCAGGACACTGTTGTGGAGGGACAACACATCTGCACCATGTCCGGCAACGGTTCGCGCTCAATGTTTTTTGGCGAGGAGCGGCAGATGTTGCCGCCGTTCATGATTGACGGGCGGAATACGGCCGAAGTCTTTCTGTCTAATATGGACTATGCGCAGGTGGCGGCCGCCGTGGTGGTGCAGGAACTGATCGACGGCAATCAGAATGACTATCTGGCGGAGGTTGTCTCCAGACACGCCGACCGCTTTTTCTGTATGGGTATGGCTGCCACGGCAGGCGAAGCGCGTGACCTGCATCGGAAGGGTTTCGGAGGAATAGCCATAGCCGGTCACCGCATACATACGCCGTTGACAGACATGATGCCGATGTTCTGCGAAATGCAGCAACGGGGCATGGTGCTTTCGCTCTGCCTGCACGAAGACAACCACCAACTGTGTGAGGTGGAGGATATAGTGAGACAGTGTCCGGAACTGAAGATAGCCATTGGGCATTTCGGAATGGTGACTGCATCCGGATGGCTCGACCAGATACGTCTTGCCCGCCATCCGAATGTGATGATAGAGTCGGGCGGAATCACCTGGCTTTTCAACAGCGAATTTTACCCGTTCCCCTCTGCCATCAGGGCAATCCGCCGTGCTGCCGATGAGGTGGGTATGGACAAACTGATGTGGGGCTCTGACTATCCGCGCACCATCACCGCCATCACCTACCGTATGAGCTACGACTTTATAATGAAAAGTGATGAGTTGAGCGAAACGGAAAAACAAATGTTTCTCGGCGAAAACGCCCGTCGCTTCTATGGTCTTGGAGAACTGCCGGTATTACCTTACGTAAAGAATATGTCGGAATGAGCCCTTGGCTTTTGTGTCTGTTAAAGATGGGGTGTATATATAAAGTAAATGACTGAAAAACAAATATAAAAAAATGAAGGCAGTACAGATAAGTGTTCCTGGAACGCTTGATATAGTGGAAATTGAAAAGCCCGGGCTGAAGCCCGGCAATGTGCTTGTACGTTTGAAATATGTCGGTTTCTGCGGGTCTGACATCAACACTTGGCGTGGCCGCAACGCTTTGGCCAAAATGCCGGTTATTCCCGGGCATGAGGTCGGGGCTGTGATAGAAGCAGTGGGAGAAAATGTGCCGGAGGGGCTGAAGCCGGGCATGACCGTGACGCTCAATCCTTACACTAATTGCGGCAAGTGTGCCGCCTGCCGTAACGGGCGGGTCAATGCATGTGAGCATAACGAAACTCTTGGTGTTCAGCGAGACGGGGCAATGTGTGAGTATGTGGTTGTGCCGTGGGAGAAAGTCATTCCGGCCGGACTGCTAACTGTACGTAATTGTGCGTTGATAGAGCCGATGAGTGTGGGATTCCATGCCGTGAGCCGTGGGGATGTGACCGACAATGATGTTGTGGTGGTTATCGGCTGCGGTATGGTCGGCATGGGGGCCGTGGTGCGTTCGGCACAGCGTGGCGCCACAGTGATAGCGGCCGATATCGATGACGGCAAGCTTGCACTTGCCCGCCGTATGGGAGCCGGGTATACCGTGAACACACGGACGGAAGATGTTGCCGCCAGGCTGAGGGAGATAACCGGTGGCTATGGCCCCGACGTTGTGATTGAGGCAGTGGGCAGTCCCGCCACCTATCAGATGGCCGTGGATGTGGTGGCATTTACCGGACGTGTGGTATGTATAGGCTATGCCAAGAGCGAGGTGTCGTTCCAGACGAAGTATTTTGTGCAGAAGGAACTCGACATACGTGGCTCGCGCAATGCCATGCCGCAGGATTTCCGTGCCGTAATCCATTATCTCGAGAAAGGCACATGTCCTATGAATGAACTTATAACACGGGTTATCCGTCCGGAAGAGGCACAGGAGGCAATGCTGTGGTGGGACGAAAATCCGGGCCGTGTATTCCGTATACTTGTAGAAATGTGAAATGGCAGATGTCATTTCTTGCCCATGTCACGATACTGTTGCGGTGTCATTCCTACTTCTTTCTTGAACATGCGGTTGAAGTAGGAATGGTCGTAATATCCGGTGGCGTGGGCTACGGATTTTATTGGCATGTCATCGGTGGTGAGCAGCAGTTGGGCATGTTCCATTTTCCGTTCAATGATATATCGCATGGGGGTTGTGCCCATTTTGCGGTGAAAGGTGCGTATGAAGTGGTCTTTGGACATGTATGACAATTCCGCCAACCGTTCGAGGTCGATTTGCTTGTTGATGTTCTGCCTCACGTATCGGACAACATTCTGTATGCGTCCGTCACAACAGTTTGTCTTTGGTTTTGCTTCGGCAAGAAAGCGGGCTATGAGCTGACTGACAATGCCGCGCGACTCTACCTGTTCGAAGAGCCGGCGCATCTTGTTGCGGCGCAGGCTTTCGTACAGTCCGCGACTGTTGTCGTAGCTGGAGGGGGCTGATTGTGGCAGATTCATTTGTGGATTGAGCTGGCAGAGACGTTGGCAGAGTTGTGTCTCAAGTTCGCCGGCTTCAAGGCAGAACGGGAACAGCCTGTCTTCCAGAATGCGGTATGGGGCTCTCGGGTCTTCATACACGTGTATGTAATAATGCTCAAAGTGTCCGTGACATATGTCGCTGTGCTTTACGAACGGAGGTATGAGATACAGGTGGTGTGGCTGCAGTTCATGCTCGCATCCGGCAAAACTTACGGCGGCACCACCGTCTGTGACAAGATAGATGCGTGCGAATGGGCTGCTCACGTCAGTCCAGTTCCAGTCAGCGTCATGTACGGCATGTCCGACGTTGAGTGTAAGAAATTTCAAATCGTCGATAGATACAGTCATTGAAATGGATTTGTGTACAACAAAAAAGAGTGAAGAACCTGTCGGACAGGATTCTCCACTCCTAATTCTTTTTCTTCACTTATTTTAGTTGAGTGCATCAGCCAACTCGGCACCTGCCTTGAATTTGGCCACTTTCTTGGCTGCAATCTGTATCTTCTCCTTTGTTGCAGGATTGATACCCTCGCGGGCGGGACGCTCGTTGACACTGAAAGTTCCGAAACCAACCAAAGCAATCTTGTCACCGGCAATGAGAGCTTCCTTTATGGCCTCTACAGTTGCATCAAGCGCTTTCTTTGCATCGGCTTTTGTCAGACCGGAGCCAACTGCAATCTTTTCGATTAATTCTGTCTTGTTCATAATTCTTTTGTTTAAATATTAATGTTTTGGGATAATTCTTTTAAGGCTTCCGTAAGGGCAGGTTATTGTGACCGTGTTACGTTTTTGATATATGACGTGCATTAATTTTTTGCATTTAACACGCAAATATATTACAAACAATTCAGAAAACAAACAAAAAGGCGAAAAAAATGATATTTTTTTTGAATTTTTTTCTGTAAGGGGGATTATTCTATGCTATTTGACGGATATTTTTAGTAATTTTGCCTGCCGATAGAGTGTAATGACATAAGTTGAATTTAGATTCATAATATAGACAGAAATGCGTAATTTGACAATAGTGACCAAGAATCTGTTGATCATCAACGTCTTGGCTTTTGTGGCGACATGGGTGGTGAAGGGAGTAGGCATCGACTTGCAGTCGGCGTGTGGCCTGCACTTTTTTCTAGCCAGCGACTTCCATGTCTATCAGCTCGTGACCTACATGTTCCTGCATGCGAACTTTACACATATTTTATTTAATATGTTCGCGTTGTGGATGTTCGGATGCGTGATAGAGAGTGTGTGGGGACCGAAAAAGTTCCTGTTCTACTATCTGGCGTGCGGCATCGGTGCCGGACTCATGCAGGAGCTGGCACAGTTCGTGTCGTTCTATATCACCATCAGCGGTCAGGACCCGTCGGTAGGCTTGTCTGACATGTTCAGGGTGGGGCAGATGCTGTCCATGCAGCTCAACAGCTGGACCACGATAGGAGCGTCGGGCGCGGTGTATGCCATCCTGCTGGCTTACGGAATGATATTCCCCAACGAGCGTATCTTTATCTTCCCACTGCCCATACCCATCAAGGCAAAATGGTTCGTCACGTTCTATGTGTGTATAGAACTGTTCTCGGCATTGGGTTCGCCGGGCGACGGCGTGGCCCACATGGCCCATCTCGGCGGCATGCTCTTCGGATTCTTCATGATACGCTACTGGAACCGCCACCCGGCTTCGGGCTACGGTCGTGGCGGCGGTCTTGACTTCTTCGAGAATCTGAAGCGGAATCTCGACAGGCGCAACCGGCCGCGTGGAGGCTCGGGAAAAACCATACATGTGGAGCCGGGAGGCAAGAAAGAGTCTGATTGGGAATACAATGCCCGCAGAAAAGCCAATCAGGATGAGGTAGACCGTATACTCGACAAGATACGCAAGAGCGGCTATGACAGCCTGACAAAAGAGGAGAAACAGAAACTTTTCGACAACAGCAATAATGATTAAGCAGCTCAAGACTTTGACTGTCAGCATGGTGGGCGGGGCCAATGTGGCCACGGTTGCCGTGATGCTGGCGGTGGGTTTTGCAGACCATATCGATCCGGTGAGCCATCCCACACTTTCGTGTCTCGGGCTGGCTTTCCCCGTTTTTCTCGTCATCAATCTGTTGTTCCTGTTTTTCTGGCTCGTCTTCAAGCGCCGTATGGCTCTTGTCCCGGTTGTGGGATTCGTGCTTGCATATTCGCCTGTAAGCATATACATGCCCATAAACCTGCCGGAAGACATGCCCGACAGCGTCATAAAGGTTCTGTCGTACAATGTGCAGAACTATAGCGGCATGCCGCGTTATGACGGCGCTGCCGACATGATAGTGGACTATATAAGGGAAAGTGACGCCGACATCGTTTGTCTGCAGGAAGACATGGCGCCGGCATGGGCGGTGAGAAAGTCGCTTGACAGTATCTATGCCTATACCGACACAACCCGCTTCGGACAGCGTAACGTGAATGCGGTTGGCATCTACACCCGTTTCCCTATATTGCGCAAGGAGCGCATCGCCTATGTCTCGGAGGGCAACGGTAGCGTGGCTTATTATCTTGCCGTCGGCGGCGACACGGTGATTGTGATAAACAACCATCTTGAAACGACCCACCTTTCGCTTGATGACAGGCAGAAGTATAAAGACATGCTCAAAGGGGAAATGGAAAACGGCGTGGCACGTGACGAATCAAAAAAACTGGTGCACACGCTCGGTGGGGCGGCTGCGCTGAGGGCTCCGCAGGCCGACTCGGTGCACAAGTACGTCATGGGTCACAAGGATTATCCCATCATACTGTGCGGCGACTTCAACGACAATCCCATATCGTATGCCCGCCGTGTCATAGCCCAGGGGCTCACCGACTGTTATGTGGCGACAGGAAGGGGCATCGGATTGTCATATAATCAGAAAGGTTTCTTTGTCAGAATTGACAATATGATGTGCTCGGAAGATTTCAAGCCTTATAACTGTAAGGTAGACAACAAAATAGACGCTTCCGACCATTATCCCATCTTTTGTTGGTTCAAAAAGCGCGATAAACCTTAAAAAAAGAATGAAAAACGGCAATAAATTTTCCATAATGTGAAAAAATAGCTATATTTGCAAGCTAAATCGTGTATTGTAGAAAATAATAATTAAAATAACATAACAAACAAGATGCAAAACAAAGGAATTGTAAAGTTTATCGCATGTGCGCTGGTGCTCATATGCATATTCTACCTTTCATTCTCTTTTGTGACCAGTCATTATGATGACAAGGCGGCCGCAATGGGAGAAGAAGCAGGCCAGGAATACCTTGACTCTATTATGAACGAGAAAGTGTATGCCGGCATTTATTCTTACAAGCAGTGTCGTGAGATGAAAATCGGTCTCGGACTCGACTTGAAAGGCGGTATGAACGTAATCCTCGAGGTGTCGGTGCCTGACGTGATAGCAGTGCTGGCCGACCACAAGACGGATCCGGCGTTCGTCAAGTCAATGAAAGATGCAAAGAAAGAAGAGGAAACAAGTCAGTCTGACTTCATTTCACTTTTCATCAAGCACTACAGACAGAATGCTCCCGGACATCGTCTGGCAGAGGTCTTTGCCACCCAGCAGATGAAGGGTAAGGTGAGCACACAGAGCAGCGACAGCGAGGTGGAGAGCGCACTGCGTGCCGAAGTCCGCTCGGCTGTTGACAATTCATTCAATGTGGTGCGCAACCGTATAGACAAGTTCGGTGTGGTTCAGCCCAACATCCAGAAACTGGAGGGCTCCGAAGGCCGTATCATGGTCGAAATGCCCGGTGTAAGCGAGCCGGAGCGCGTGCGCAAATTGCTGCAGGGTAGCGCCAACCTCGAGTTCTGGGAGACATACAACAGTCAGGAGATTGTGCCGATGCTTGCACAGCTCAATCAGAAGTTCGCCACCATGGGTGATGCAGAGGCCGTGGCCGACACCGTGAAGGCTGACAGCGCAGTGGCCGACACAACCGCAAAGAGTGGCATTGCCGCCGTGCTCGGAGCAAAGAAAGATGCCAAGGGCGCAGCCGCACAGCAGGCACAGGCCGATTTGCTGAAGAAGCAAAATCCGCTGTTCTCCGTGCTCCAGCCCGTTCAGGGTCAGGGCCTGAGTGTTGTAGGCTACGCCGTTGCACGCGATACAGCTGCAGTCAACAAGATTATCTATTCTGATGAGGCTGCCCGTATCCTGCCTTCCGACTTGAAGCTCCTTTGGGGTGCCAAGCCGGCTGAGTTTGATACCAAGGCAACGATATACGAACTGTATGCCATCAAGGTGACCGAACCTTCAGGACGTGCTCCGTTGGAGGGTGACGTTATCGTTACGGCAAGCGACGGTTTCGACCAGATGGGAAGTCCGTGCGTGTCGATGCAGATGAACTCAGACGGTGCACGCCGTTGGGCACAGCTCACAAAGATGAACATCGGCCGTGCCATCGCCATCGTGCTTGACAACACCGTATACAGTGCACCGCGCGTGAACGGTGAAATCTCCGGCGGCGACTCTCAGATTACCGGTAACTTCACTATAGAAGATACAAAAGACCTCGCCAACACCCTTAACTCAGGTAAGATGCCTGCTCCCACACGTATCGTGCAGGAAGAGGTGGTTGGTCCTACCCTCGGTGCACAGTCAATCCAGCAGGGTATCATGTCGTTCATCGTTGCCTTCGTGGTGCTGATGCTGTACATGTTCTTGCTTTACGGCGGGTGGCCGGGTCTGTTGGCCAATGTGGCCCTGCTCTTCAACCTCTTCTTCACATTGGGTATTCTGACGTCGTTCCAGGCGGCGCTCACCATGCCGGGTATTGCCGGTATCGTGCTCGCACTCGGTATGGCAGTCGATGCCAACGTGCTTATTTATGAGCGTACAAAGGAGGAGCTGCGTGCCGGATTCAATGCCAAGGAGGCCATGAAGAAAGGTTATGCCAACGCTTTCTCGGCCATCTTCGACTCCAACCTCACTTCTATCATCACCGGTGTCATTCTCTATGTGTTCGGTACTGGTCCCATCCGCGGATTTGCCACCACGCTTATCATCGGTATCTGCTGTTCGTTCTTCACGGCCGTTTATATGACACGTCTCGTGTTTGACAGCCAGATGAAGAAGGACAAGTGGCTCAACCTCACATTTACCACGAGCCTGTCTGAGAAGATTTTCAAGAAGACCAATATCAACTTCATGGGCGCATCAAAGCGTTCGTTCACGATATGGGGTATCGCAGCTATCGTATTTGTGGTATGTTTCTTTGTTCGCGGACTCAGCAAGAGTATCGACTTTACCGGTGGCCGCAACTATGTGGTGATGCTTGAGAAGAGCGTTGAGCCGGAGCAGATACGTCCGGTGCTGCAGGGCGCTTTCGGCGAGGCGAATGTAAGCGTCATTTCTCTCGGTACCGAAGGAAAGACCATCCGTATCTCCACCAACTACAAGATAGAGTCTAACGACCCGTCGGTAGACGATGAGGCAGAGGACATACTCTTCAACTCTTTGTCGCAGGCCGGTTTCGTAACCCAGAGCAGCGTTGAGGCGTTCAAGAATCCGGATGTGCGTGCCGGTGGTTCTATCATCAGCAGTACCAAGGTGGGCCCGTCGGTGGCCAAGGATATCACTTACGGTGCCATCATCAGCGTCATCTTCGCCCTGATAGCCATCTTCCTCTACATCCTTATCCGTTTCCACAACGTGGCTTACTCGGTGGGTTCAACAGTGGCTTTGGCTCTCGACACCCTCATCGTTATCGGTTTCTACTCGCTCCTGTGGGGCTTTGTGCCGATGTCGCTTGAAATTGACCAGACGTTCATCGGAGCCATCCTTACCGTTATCGGTTATTCTATCAACGACAAGGTGGTAGTGTTTGACCGTATACGCGAGAACTTCCAGCTCTTCGGCAAGCGCGACCGTAGAACACTGTTCAACGATTCGCTCAATCAGACACTGGCGCGTACCATCAACACCTCATTCTCTACGTTGCTTGTGCTGCTCTGCATATTCATCCTTGGTGGTGACAGTATCCGCAGCTTCTCGTTCGCAATGATTCTCGGTGTTGTGTTCGGTACACTGTCGTCAATCTTCATTGCCGCTCCCATTGCTTATCTCGTCATGGGCAAGCGTGCAAATAAAGTTTCGGAAGTAATCAAGTAAGAGAAACATTCCCGATATATAAGGCATCGGCCGTGCAGGAGAACAAACTCCGGCGCGGCCGATGTTTTTTCAGAACACAGGGAATTTTCTTAAACGCAAAGACGTAAAGGCGCAAAGGATTTTTTGGACACAGAGACGCAGAGACACAGAGGTTTTATTTAAACGCAAAGACGCAAAGCCTGCAAAGGATTTTTTGTGGGTACAGAAATCTCTGTGTCTCTGTGTCCAAAAAAATCCTTTGCGCCTTTGCGTCTTTGCGTTTAAGAAATATGCGGCAGTTGCCGTCAACGGTCCTTATGATATCCTCCGAATAGGAGCCGC
>NZ_URNN01000100.1 GCF_900549175.1 uncultured Prevotella sp.
ATAGGTGTGTCGGGCAGCGATGCCACGAAGACAATAGCGGCAAAGAGCACCGTGGGTACGGTTTATGCCAATGCGATGCTGCGGTTTGACTACCGGCTTCTGGACAAGCACACTTTCGGGGTGAAAGGAAACCTGCATTACACACATTCCGGCAGCGAACGTGAGGACTTCATTCCCGTAAACGCCTACGACTTCGACTACAGCCTGGTTGCCAACATCGAGCTCCCCCATAACTTCCGGCTGTCAACGGACATCACCATGTACTGCCGCCGCGGATATTCGGACGAAGGCATGAACACCAACGACCTCGTATGGAACGCACGCCTCACCAAACGCTTCCTGAAAGGCCGGATTCTGCTCATGGCAGACGGATTTGACATCTTGGGGAACCTGAGCAACATACGGCGTACGATAAATGCGCAGGGCAGGACGGAGACCTATTACAATGTGATATCGAGTTATGCCATGTTCCACATACAATACAATTTCAGCAAGTTCAGGAAGTAATGGAACTGAACTGAAAACAGGGCGCAAGCCTTGTTTTTTTTATCATGCCAATGTAAAATCTCACAATTTATATTTATCTTTGCAGCAGATAGGCGTCACCCGGCAAATATGCGTATCAACACATGCAAACAGGAGGAAACGGCTATATATCAAAGCAATGGACATCACGACGGAATATCTCAAAACGCAGTTTGACGAGTTCAACAGAGCCTACTTCGGCAGCACTCTGCCCGAGCCGAAACTCTGCGTGAACAACTCGCGCACGATGCTGGGACAATTCCGATGCAAGCGCCAGCGCCGCCCGCTGTCACGCCGCACCACCTACACCGACCTTACGATAAAGGTGAGCCGCTACTACGACATGCCCGAACGGGAATACCAGAATGTACTGCTGCACGAGATGATACACATGTACATAGCCGTGAAAGGACTGAAAGACACGTCGCCGCACGGCGTAGTGTTCCGCGAAATAAAAGACAGACTGAACAGCATGTACGGATGGACGGTAACCGTAAGCGGCCGAAACCGGCAGTGGCCTGTGGCAGAAGCCAACAGAAAGAGGCTGTACAACGTTCTGACACTGGAGACCACCGACGGCCGCACGTTCGTATCGGTGGTGAATCCGGCATACATCGACAGCGTGAACAGCATGGCAACGATGTCGCCGATGGTGAAGAGCCACCGGTGGCACACTTCATCCGACGAATATTTCGCGTCGTTCCCGCTCACCCGCTCGCTGCGCGGCCGGCAGACAAACAGGCGGGAACTGGAACGGATTCTGCCGGCAGAGAAGGAATGAGAGCCGCCATGTATACAGCGGGCGCGACAAGACAAATGAATAGCAAACAATTACTAACATCAATGACAATATGAAGAAACTATTACTATCACTTATGCTGGTGTGTCCGACAGCCATCATGGCACAGAACACACAGGAGTGGGCACTGGTGGAACCGGAGAGCGGGTGCCGCGTGCTGATGAGCGACGTTGGCTTTCTGCTTGCCGCCGATGATGATGACACGTTCTCGGTGGTGTGTGCCGACGGCTTTGTCATTTACGGAGCCAAAAGAGTGACATTCGAACTGACCGACCCGTCGGCCATTGCCGCGCCGACGGCAGGCCGCAACACAGACACCCCCACTCTGCGCGGAAGCGTTGGCGGAAGCCTCAGGCTGACAGGATGTGCCCAAGGCACAAAGGTGGACATATTTGACGCCGGCGGCCGGAAGGTCTGCGCCACAACATCAACCGGCCACGAGACCGTAATAGACGTCAGCGGGCTGCAATCAGGCCTGTACATGCTGAGGGCTGGCAAGACAGCGATAAAGTTTGTGAAGCGATAAACAAATGAGGAAAAAAGAATGACTATGAAGACAAATTGCAGAACCAAATATCTTGCCATGGCAGTATTGCTCGCCACGGCAACCGCAGGACACGCACAATTTGTGGCAGAAATGAACGACGGCAGCACCGACAGCATATTCGGGCACACGGACATCTCGTTCAACAAGACGACATCGAGCTGGACCTTCGGCGGAAAAGACATCAGCCGCATAAAGGAGATAAGGATGATGCCGGCGAAAAAGCGCCTCGAGGCATACAAGGCACCCGCATACGCCGACTACTACCGCAATATCTCCGGATGGGACCAGCGCAGCAAGTGGAATCTGGCCAACGTGCACGACCCGTCGGTGATGCGCGCCGAAGACGGCTACTACTACATGTATACCACCGACGCCAGCTTCGGCAACGCCCACACCGGGCACGGACACTTCATGTGCCGCCGCTCGCGCAACCTCGTCGACTGGGAATTTCTCGGAACGACGATGCGTCGCCTGCCCGAATGGGTGAAACCCAAGCTCAACGAGATACGCGCGGCAATGGGACTGGGCGAGAGCACAGCCAACTTCGCCGATGACACACAGTTCGGCTTCTGGGCGCCGTGCGTGCGCAAGGTGCACAACGGGCTCTACCGCATGTACTACGCCATCACCTGTCCCGGAACAATCGACGGCGACGGCACATGGAGCGAGCGGGCCTTCATCGGAATGATGGAGACGGCCACGCCGTGGCGCGTGAGCAGCTGGGTGGACAAGGGCTACGTGCTGACAAACGCCTCTGACAAGCAGCTCAACTATAACGTGAAGGCTGACGACTGGGCCAACTGCTACTTCAAGTTCAACGCCATCGACCCGTCGTACATCATCACGCCAGAGGGAGAGCACTGGCTCGTGTACGGCTCGTGGCACTCGGGCTTCGCCGCCGTCGAGCTCGACGGCGATACGGGCATGCCCAAGAAGGAGCTCGGCATGCCGTGGGGCGACATCTCGGCCTACGGCAAACGCATATACACCCGGCAGATGGGCAACCGCTGGCAGGCCACCGAGGCACCCGAGGTTGTCTACCGCGACGGCTACTACTATCTGTTCATGGCCTGCGACGAGCTGGCCGTGGCCTACAACACCCGCGTGGTGCGCTCAAAGAACATCGACGGCCCGTACTACGGCATCGACGGCACCAACGTGACGGCCAACGGCGGCGACGCATGGCCGCTGCTCACGCATCCCTACAAATTCTCAGAAGGCTACGGATGGGTGGGCATAAGCCACTGCGCCGTGTTCGACGACGGCAACGGCAACTGGTACTACTCGTCGCAGGGACGCCTGCCCGCCGATGCCTACGGCGACGCCTACAGCAACGCCATCATGATGGGACAGGTGCGCCGCATACTGTGGACGGAGAGCGGATGGCCAGTCGTTATGCCCGAGTGCTACGGAGCCGTGCCGCAGGCACCCATCGCCGAAGAGGAGCTCGTAGGAACGTGGGAGAACATCGTCATGGAATATAAATATCAGAAGCAGAGCACGGCAACGACAATCACGCTCGGCGCCGACCACAAGGTGCAGGGTTCGCCGTTCAACGGACTGAAGTGGAGTTTCGACGCCGAGACAAATACCCTCACGATAGGTGTACAGAAACTGTTGTTATGCCGCGAAACCGACTGGGAGGCCTCACCGCGTAAGGCAACCATAGTATACGCCGGATACACGTCGACGGGCAAGCGCAACTACTGGGGCAAGAAGACCGCGCCGCAGCGCTACGTGGCATACGGGCAGGAGGACAACACAGTGGCGTTTTGGACGGCTTTCACTCCTTACATGACGTCGACCACGACCGACTGCGAGTTCCACTACTCCTTCACCAACCATACCGACAAGGCCGCCAACTGGGATAACTGGATTCTCGTGCTGACCAACGGCAAGGAGCGCGGCGACAGCAGTTACAAGGAATACTTCGTGCTCAGGGCCGACGCCTACGGCTGGGGCGACTACGCCACCGAAGAGCAGCGCGCAGCGGGAATGACGAACGACTACAACTGGGACACCTTCACCAGCGACATGGACGGAGCCGCCGTCGACTTGACCGTGACCGTCAGCGGCGGCAAGGTGACGATGACTGCCGTAACAACCACCGCTGCCGGCAAGACCTACAACTACTCATACACCGTGAGCGGAGTGCCGGAAGGAATAAAGGGGACATTCCTCACGATGGAGAAGGCACACCTTGTGCTCGACACCGAAAACTGCGGCGTAAGGAGCCTGCAATAATTAAGGTATATCAAATACAATGGAGTTGTAGCAAAGCACAATACAACCTGAATCAGGAAACTACAGGTAGGGACATATTCTCGTATTTGTCCGTCAATATTATCGGTAACCGACAATATGATGCGGACAAATACGAGAATATGTCCCTACTTTATATAATCTTGGCACATCATCTCTATTCAGATATGTTTGTCAGAACCGACTGACAGAATACTGCGGAAATTTTGTGTATACCCATTTATAAGCCAAATCACCGAAAAGATACAAGCCAAATTACCGAAAGAACATAAGCCAAATCACCGAAAAGATACAAGCCAAATTACCGAAAAAGCATAAGCCAAATTACCGAATTACAAATTATTTGATTACCTTTGCAGACGTAAATACTTTGATTCATGGACGGTTACAAACATAGGATTATGGATGGCCTGCTGGAAAAGAAACTGCAGGCGAAAGGAGCTGTACTTATTGAGGGTCCCAAATGGTGTGGTAAAACTACCACCGCTGAGGAAATTGCGGCCAGCAAAATAATGTTGGCAAGAACCGATGTGAAAAACAACTTCAAGAACTTGCTGGAAATTGATATTGATACAGCATTGGCAGGCGATACACCTATGCTTATTGATGAATGGCAGACAGTCCCCAAACTGTGGGATGCAGTAAGATATACCGTCGATCATCGCCGAAAGATGGGACAATTTATACTGACAGGATCAGCTGTTCCTTATAAAGAGGCCGAAGCGGAAATTGAACATTCCGGAACCGGACGTTTCGCCTGGCTTACAATGCGACCGATGTCGCTATTTGAATCTGGAGAATCAAATGGTAAAATAAGTCTTGGCCATTTGTTTGCGGCTCCGGAAAAGATACTGGAGAAAAACGAGCTGAAACTTCAGGATATTGCTTTCCTTATTTGCCGTGGAGGCTGGCCTATGTCTGTCGGATTACCCCAAGAGGCCGCATTGGAACAAGCGTTTGATTATTACGATGCTGTAACTAAAGAGGATATTACCAAAGTTGACGGAGTTAAACGGACATCTGCAAGAGTGCAGCGCCTGATGAGAGCTTATGCACGCCATCAGGGAACACAAGTCTCTATTGCGACATTGAAAGAGGATTTAAAGAATAATGATACGGCAACACTTGATGATGATACAATAAGTTCATACATCGAAGCCTTGCGAAAGATATTCGTTGTGGAGGATATGCCAGCATGGAATCCCAATCTTCGTTCAAAGACAGCTATTCGTACAGCCGACACCCGCTATTTTATTGACCCATCAATTGCAACAGCCGCATTGGGGCTTGGGCCGACCGACTTGATCAACGACTTAAACACGATGGGCTTTTTATTTGAAACAATGTGCGTAAGGGATTTACGGGTATTTGCCGAAGCATTAAACGGCAAGGTGTATCATTATCGTGATAAAAGCGGTTTGGAATGTGATGCAGTTATACACCTTCGTAACGGACAATACGGCCTTATAGAAATAAAACTCGGAGGTGAGTCTCTGATTAATGACGGTGTAGAGACACTTACTTCATTGGCAGAACAAATTGATACCACACGTATGAACCCACCTACATTCAAGATGATATTAACAGCAACAGGCGAATATGCCTACCGCCGGCCAAACGATGGAATATACATTGTCCCTATAGGATGTTTGAAACAGTAATTTCATAATCAAAAAACATATACCAGAGAGACTGTGCCAAAAATTCTAAACCTCCGGCCATCCGTCTTCCGTCCACCTTATCTTCCGCTGCACAAGCACCGACGCGCCGTTATGGGCGATGCTGTAGCCGTGACAGATGAAGATGTCATCGCCGCCGAAGCGGTAGGCGGCACTGTGCCCGGCAGCCTCATACTGTAGCTTGTCGCCTTCGATGACGGGCGTACCGCCACCCTCGGCCATGTCACGGCCGTTGCGGTCGAGATACGGACCGGCCACGCTGCGGCTGCGCCCCACCACAACCTTGTATGTGCTCTCCATGCCGCGGCAGCAGTAGTCCCATGATACGAACAGATAAAACCACCCGTCGTGGCGGAAGATGAACGGAGCCTCAACCGGATTCTCGCGTCCGCCGGTAACGCGGCGGGCCACAGTACGCTGGTTTGAAGGGCGGGCGATGTGCATCGTAGAGTCGAGACGCACAAGCTGTATGCCGTCCCAGAAAGAGCCGAACGCCAGCCACGGCATGCCGTCTTCGCCGATGACGAAGTTGGGGTCGATGGCGTTCCAGTTGTCACGCTTGCCCTTTGAACACACCAAAGG
This sequence comes from uncultured Prevotella sp., assembly GCF_900549175.1. Classification (GTDB taxonomy): domain Bacteria; phylum Bacteroidota; class Bacteroidia; order Bacteroidales; family Bacteroidaceae; genus Prevotella. The sequence goes on from NZ_URNN01000100.1 coordinate 6,395, forward strand.
TCCCTCGTCGCGCCACCTTATCATGTTCTTCCCTTCGTCAGACAGCGGGTACAGACTGTCGGCAGACACGAGTCCGATGGCCGATGTGTTCTTTCCGAACGTCGAACAGCTGTAAGCCATCCACCAGCGGCCCTGCCACCGTATTATGTCGGGCGCCCACACATGGTCGCGAAAGCCCGGTACGGAATCGCGCGTCCACGCCGGAATATCGCCGAGCAGCGGTACGTGCCGCCACACGCGCCATGTCTTTCTGTCGTCCGACTCGGCCATCTGCAGGCCGCGGCCCGTGCTCATCATATAATACTTGCCGCCTTCTTCGGCCATTACGGGGTCGTGAACCATCGGCGTGTCGGTGACAAAATGCGACTGTGCAAGGGATGCCAGCGGGAGCATTGCCGCAAAGATGTGGATAAGGGATTTCTTCATGATTAACTATTGGAGATTTTTACGGGATTAACGGGAATAGCAGGAGAGATGCGGGAGAGGGTGTGCCAAAATGCGACAGAAAGCGACTTTAGCCTTTTTGACACACCATCAATACAGCAGCACCAGCCCGGCCAGCGCGCAGTAGAGTATCATTCTGATGGGATTTATCTTGAAATACATCGTCCCGACGAATGTAGCCGCAAACAATGCCGTGCTTATCCAAAACTGCCACGGGTTTTGTGACGGCGTGGAGAAGTTCTCGGGTGTCATGAGCAGCAGCGTGGCCGCCGCGAGCAGTCCCACCACAGCCGGGCGCAGCCCCGTGAATACCGACTGTACGACGGCCGTGTTCATGTACTTCATGAACATACGGCTTATCACAATCATCAGTATCAGCGACGGCAGTACGAGGGCGAACGTTGCCGTAAGGCTGCCCAGTATGGCCATCGTGTTGCCCATGCCGGCGTTGTGCACGGCAGTGTATCCGCAGTATGTGGCACTGTTGATGCCTATCGGGCCTGGCGTCATCTGGCTGATGGCCACCACGTCGGTAAATTCGCTCGTGGTCATCCAGTGCCAGTGGTGCACCACCTCGCCCTGAATGAGCGACAACATGCCGTAACCGCCACCGAAACCGAAGAGGCCGATGAAGAAAAACGTTATGAAAAGCTGTAAGAATATCATTGCTATGTGGGTTGTTTATTTAATTATTAATAATGATAGTTATCACAAATGTCATCCAACCTGTAGGGACATATTCTTGTATTTATCCGCAAACAAGCATTGGATAATCTGCACATTACTTGAGGACAAATACAAGAATATGTCCCTACAAATGGCGGACAAATACAAGAATGTGTCCCTACAAGTGCATGTTCCTATCTTGATGCAGCCGCATACGGCAAACAAACGAACCTTTGTCATTGCCCTGCCTTATTGTTCCGTGGGCTTTATGAACCGGCCATACAGCCAGCCGAACACCCCGGCAATGATGATTATCGCTATCGGTGATACGCCGAAGGCCCATATCGCCAGCGCCCCGAGCACGGGAATCCAGCAGTTGGCCAAACCTATGCCGGCCTTGCGCGCCATGTTGAACGTGGGCACGGCTATCAGCGCCACCACCGCCGGACGTATGCCGCGGAAGATGGCGGCCACAACCGGGTTGTCCTGAAACTGCCGGAAGAACATGGCTATGAGCAGGATGATGATGAACGAGGGCAGCGCCGTGCCGAGCGAGGTACAGATGGCACCGCGCGTCTTGCGCAGCTTGTAGCCCACAAACGTGCTCACGTTGATGGCGAACACGCCCGGACAGCTCTGCGCAATGGCTATCACGTCGAGCAGTTCCTCGCGCGTCATCCACTTGTGGTTATCAACCACCTCCTTCTCTATAAGCGGTATCATGGCATATCCGCCGCCGAGGGTGAACAGCCCTATCCTAAAGAAGGTCTTGAAGGATGTAAGATAAATATTGGTCATTTCTTTTATTTTAGGAGTTATCACTACGTTAAGGAGTTAAAGGAGTTAAAGGAGTTAAAGACAATACCAACCTAAAGTATGATATTATATTCCATAAGTTCATATCTTTATGCCGGTATTGTCTTTAACTCCTAAGCGACCGCAGGGAGCGATAACTCCTTTAACTCCTCTTTAATTCAAGCTCCTTCTGCAGTCTCACTATCTCGTCACGATACTGTGCGGCCTGAATGAAGTCGAGGCGCTTGGCGGCCTCCTTCATCAGTTTGGTGGTGTCGGCGATGCTCTTTTCAAGCTGCGGCCTCGTCATGCGCTCCACTATCGGGTCGGCGGCGAAGGCACCCTCCTCGGGTCCGGTGTATGCCGTCTGCAGTCCGGGGGTGGGAGCGGCGGTGTCGGCGGTGCCGGCCTCGGTGCGCAGCACGCTCTGTTGCAGCGACTTGCGTATCTGCGTTGGAGTGATGCCGTGCTCCTCGTTGTAGTGCATCTGCTTCATCCTGCGCCGCAGGGTCTCGTCGATGGTGAGCTGCATGCTCGCCGTGATGTTGTCGGCGTACATTATCACCTTGCCGTTGACGTTGCGCGCCGCGCGTCCGGCCGTCTGCGTAAGACTGCGGTGGCTCCGCAGGAACCCCTCCTTGTCGGCATCGAGTATGGCCACGAGCGACACCTCCGGCAGGTCGAGGCCCTCGCGCAGCAGGTTGACACCCACGAGCACGTCGTAGACACCGTGCCGCAGGTCGTCGAGAATCTTGATGCGGTCGAGCGTGGCCACGTCGCTGTGGATGTAGGCCGTGCGTATGTCGTGGTTGAGCAGGTATTCCGTCAGCTCCTCGGCCATGCGTTTGGTGAGCGTCGTTATGAGCACCCGCTCTTCGTGCTCTATGCGCTTGTGTATCTCTTCGGTGAGGTCGTCAATCTGGTTCTCGCTCGGCCGCACCTCTATCTCGGGGTCGAGCAGTCCGGTGGGGCGTATTATCTGTTCCACCACCACGCCTTCCGCCTCGCGCAGCTCGTAGTCGGCTGGCGTTGCCGACACATATATTATCTGATTGATCATGCCGTAGAACTCATCGAACGTGAGGGGGCGGTTGTCGAAAGCCGCCGGCAGCCGGAAGCCGTACTCGACAAGATTGGTCTTGCGTGCGCGGTCGCCGCCGTACATGGCGTTGATCTGCGGCACGCTCACGTGGCTCTCGTCGATGACCATCAGGTAGTCGTCGGGGAAGAAGTCGAGCAGGCAGTAGGGGCGTTCGCCCGCCTTGCGTCCGTCGAAATAGCGCGAGTAGTTTTCTATGCCGGAACAATGGCCGAGCTCCTTTATCATCTCCATGTCGTACTCCACGCGCTCCTTTATCCTCTGGGCCTTTATGCCGTCGCCGATGCCGGTGAAGAAGTCGACCTGCTTCACAAGGTCGTCCTGTATCTGGCGTATGGCGGTGTTGGTCTGTTCCTGTGTGGTCATGAACAGGTTGGCGGGGTAGAGCTTGTATTCGTCGAATGATGCCATGCGGTCCATCGTGACGGAGTCGAGCTCTTCTATGCCGTCAATCTCGTCATCCCAGAATGTCACGCGGAGTATCACCTCGCTGTAAGCCATGGCTATGTCTATGGTGTCGCCCTTCACGCGGAAGTTGCCGCGCTGCAGCTCTATGTCGTTGCGGGTGTAGAGTGCCTGCACCAATTTCCTTAACAGTGCGTTCCTGTCCATTGTCTGTCCGCGATGCAGCTCTATAACGTTTTCCGACAGCGCCACGGGACTTCCCATACCGTAGATGCAGCTTACCGATGACACCACAATAACGTCCTTCCGGCCTGACAGCAAGGACGATACGGCACGCAGGCGCAGCCGGTCTATCTCCTCGTTTATGGCAAGGTCTTTCTCTATGTAGGTGTCGGTGGTGGGCAGGTAGGCTTCCGGCTGATAGTAGTCGTAATAACTTACATAATATTCCACGGCGTTGTCGGGGAAAAAGCCGCGCATCTCTTCATACAACTGTGCCGCCAGTGTCTTGTTGTGGCTGAGTATGAGGGTGGGGCGTCCGGCGTTGGCGATGACGTTGGCCACGGTGAATGTCTTTCCGGAGCCGGTCACTCCAAGCAGCACCTGCGACCGGTCGCCCCTCTCCAGTCCTTCGGTAAGGGCCTCGATGGCCTCGGGCTGATCTCCGGTAGGTTTGTATTTGGAAGTAAGTTTAAAGTCGCTCATATTGTGCAAAATTAGTTATTTTCGTTGTAATAAACGTTATAATAGGACTTATTTTCCTAAAATTAGCCTTAAATGCTTTGTAATTAGGGGAAAAATAGCTATTTTTGCATCCTCAAAAATCGACAGATGAAGAAGAACTTATTCATATTGGTGTGCGCATTGGCCATGATGAGCGGTTGTGCCACCGAGTTTAACCGTGTTTACAAGACGAACGATTACGACTACAAATATGAATTTGCCAAGCAGTGTTTCGCCGAAGGCAAATTTACACAGGCCATCTCGTTGCTGCAGGAACTCGTGACCATACAGAAGGGAACCGACAACGCCCAGGAGTGTCTCTACATGCTGGCCATGGCCGAATATTGCGACGGTGACTACGAGAGCGCGTCGGCCACATTCAAGAAGTATCATTCGTCATACCCCAAAGGTATCTATGCGGAGCAGGCTTCGTTCTATATCGGACAGTCGCTCTACGAGAGCACGCCGGAGCCGCGGCTTGACCAGACGCCAACCGTTGGGGCCATCAACGCCTACCAGCAGTTTCTCGATTTCTATCCTGACTCGAAGATGCGTCCGGCCGCACAGCAGCGCCTGTTCGAGTTGCAGGACAAACTCGTGATGAAAGAATATCTTTCGGCCAAGCTCTATTATAATCTCGGCGGATATTTCCTCAACTGTCTCGGCGGGGGCTCGAACTATGAGGCTTGTATCGTAACGGCGCAAAACGCCCTCAACGCCTATCCTTACAGCAGTATGCGCGAGAGTTTTGCCGTGCTCATAATGAAGAGCAAGTTCAAATTGGCCGAGCAGAGCGTGGAGGAGAAGCGCCTTGAGCGTTACCGCGATGCCGAGGACGAGTGCTACGGATTCATAAACGAATATCCGGAAAGCAAGGAGAAGGAGACGGCTGAGAGATATATAGCCAAGTGCAAGGCTTTCACCAAAAGCTGAAAAAGTATAAACAGTAGTAACATCGGTATTAAAACGAAATATTAAACTTTATAAAATAGTATGGATTACAAGAAATCAAAGGCACCGGTCAACACCGTGACACGTAACATCATGGATCTTTGCAAAGACACAAATTCACTGTATGAAAGCGTGGTTATCATTGCAAAGCGTTCAAACCAGATTTCAGTTCAGATTAAGGAAGACCTCAGCAAGAAGCTGGCGGAGTTCGCTTCCTACAACGACAGTCTTGAGGAGGTTTTCGAGAACCGCGAGCAGATAGAGATTTCACGCTATTATGAGAAGTTGCCGAAACCGACACTGTTGGCTACACAGGAGTTTGTCGAAGATAAGATTTACTGGCGTGACCCGGTGCGTGACAACATGCAGAACGAGGAGAAACTCGCTTGAAAACTGTCTGTAAGCTTATATTATGATACAGCGTATTCAGACTGTCTATATGGCTTTGGCCGTGGTGCTCACTGTGGTGTGCCTGTGCCTGCCGGTAGGTGTGTTCACTTATGACGGACTCTCCCCCGTAGGAATCATCTCCATCAATGAGTACAACTTGTGTCTTGTGACCGATGACATCGTCGAGTACACCACATGGCCTATGTTTGCCGTTCTTGTTCCGTCGGCAGCACTTGGAGTATATTCCATCTTTGCATACGGCAACCGTAAGGTGCAGGCGCGTTTTTGCATGTTCAATGCCCTGCTGCTTGTAGGATGGTATGTGTTGTATGCCGTCTGCAGCCGCGTGTACAGTACAGGTAATGGCATTTTCGAATTCAGACCCACCGTATTTGCCGCTTTCCCCTGCGTGGCACTGATTCTCTACATGATGGCGCGTCGTGCCATTTTGGCTGACGAGGCTCTTGTGCGTGCCGCCGACAGGATACGCTGATACAGTGTCGGGTAGGGTGGAACGAAAGGTTTCGGGGTGTGTTGTCAGATGGTTGGCAGCACACCCCGAAACCTTTTTCATTGTGTCGTACTGTTGTTCTGTTTTACCATGCTGTTGTTCGGAAATGCAGTTTTATTGGTCAATATAAGAGTATGGTTGTTTAAATATGTTATATAACATGTAAATGGATTTGTGAATAAATAAAAAAAACGATAACTTTGCGGTGTTATCCTGAATACAATCTTTTTACCTTAGAGAGGCTAATACCTATTGATGAAAGAAACCGTTCACTGAGAAGTGAGCGGTTTTTTAGGTTTTAAGGGAGGGCTGGCCGATTATCCACATACAGTAAGGGCAGACCTGCGTGTCCGCCCTTTCTGTAATAAAGACATGATGTTTTTATGAAAAGTACGTGAAGTCCACCTTAATGCACAGGTACGCCCCGCAGGGGCAGCGAGCACATAGCCCGGGGCAGAGCGAAGCGGCACC
>NZ_URNN01000101.1 GCF_900549175.1 uncultured Prevotella sp.
TGAAGGATAACGAGCTGTCCCTTCTCGAAACGGGAGAAGAAGGTGAAACGATCGATCTCGTCTTCTACTCTTGCGCTGCAGGACTCCGGAAGCATTGCACCCTGGCTGTCTGCCGGAACTTCAGTATCCATCTCAAGGGTAACACCCATCTGACCGAGGATCTGACCCTTGCCAAGCTCAAGATTAATGCCATCGCTGTAAAGTTTCAGCTTCTCACCGCGGTAATAGTTGCCCGGAACATGGAGCTCAAGCATCTTCTTGTTATCGCAGATCTCACCGGTGATCGACTCAAGATGTCCGCCCTGGCTCGAAGCGAATGCGCCGAGTGCCTCAGACGGGTTGCCATCCTTATCGTAAGCGATACCACCGGAATGAACAAGGTAATGTCCTTCGTTGTAGTACTCAACATTACAGATGTATGGTGAGAAGAACTCTGCTCCTCTTTCTTTACCATAAGACCATACCTGCTCGATTGTCATCTTGTCTGTATCGATCTTATATCTTACACCACGTGAGTAAGAATCCTTTGCAGGACGTTTCTCTGCTTCAAACTTTGTATTGTTGTGGTGGTTATCGAAGCACATTACATCACCGTTTGGAGTGATTAAGTTTGCGTGCTGCTCATACTGCCACTCGAAGTTGTTTCCAACCGGTTTGAAGAAGTATTTCTGCTTCTCTTCAGACCAGTTGTGTGGATCACCGATGATCCAGTTCAAATCGCCGGTCTCAAAGTCGATGTTGACCATTGCGTCAACATGACGACCGGAGAAGGTCAGGGAGTTCGTATTCTTGTCATACCAAACAGCGTTGTTGTGGAACCAGTCATGATCAGACCAGCTTCCGGAATGGCTCACGGTCTCCGGATTCAGGAACTTCTTGTAATCCCAGGTCTTTAAGATTGCACCGGTGTTGCGATCTACGAGAACGCACATATCCTCAACAGTGTTTCTTCTCAGATCATCGGTCAGAACTAAGAGGTTGCCATCTTCCATCTCGAACTCATCGTGATGATAGCCGCCCGGCAGACGGAACTCCTTGTAGATCTTACCACACGGGCTGATCTCGTACAGACCGGACATGTAGTACGGCATCTGAATAACGCGGTTCGTACCCATGATCAGATTGCCATTTTTCAGTCTCTTTACGTCGAATACGCACGGAATATTCATATGCCATCTTGCATCGCCTGCATAGTCAAAACCAACTGCCAGATCCTCACCTGCCGGAGATACCAGAATGATGTTGTCCTGTAAATACTCTGGAGTCGTATCCATCGAAAAAATAACTTTCTTGCCGTCAAATACATCTGGAACATCAATCGTGACAACGTTCGTCTCTCCGCGGTATGCACGGATCTCAACCTTGTTCTGATACTCAGAATACAGACCAACAACCGGAAGCACATGCTTCTTTGCCTTCGGGAAGGTGTGGCTGATGTTTCCCTGTACCGTCTTTCCGAGAACGGTCAGAGTCACTGCGGTCTCCTCCTCAGTCTCAAAGCAGATGACTGCGGAAAGCGGGTTTACGAGGTAAGCGTTGTAGACAACGAGCGGATTGGCGATTGTATAATTGCCCTCCTCAAATCTCTTAAGCATCTGTGCCTCTGCCTCTGCCTCCTCGCGTGTGGCGTGTGCGGTGTGGCCTTCCTGCCAGAGGAATTCGCTTGTGCGCAGGAACGGGCGTGTGCGCATTTCCCATCGCATCACGTTGCACCACTGGTTGCACATCAGTGGCAGGTCGCGCCACGACTGTATCCAGTTCTTGTATGTGTTCCATATTATTGTCTCTGATGTGGGGCGGATAATCAGCTCTTCCTCCAGACGTGCCGACGGGTCTACCTCAACGCCGCTTTTGTCTTCCTTGGCACGCAGGCGGTAGTGGGTCACCACGGCACACTCCTTTGCAAAACCCTCCACGTGTTCAGCCTCCTTTGAAAGGAACGACTTAGGTATGAGCAGCGGGAAATAGGCGTTTTGAACTCCTGTCTCCTTGAACATGCTGTCAAGCTGGTGCTGCATCTTCTCCCAAATAGCGTAACCGTAAGGTTTGATTACCATACATCCCCTGACGGCAGATTGCTCTGCCAGGTCGGCCTTGACCACCAAATCATTATACCACTGACTGTAGTTGTCGGCTCTTTTTGTTAACTCTTTTAGTTCTTTTGCCATATTCTAATTGTTTATTTTCTCAAAATTTGCGTGCAAAAATACAAAAAAAACTTGTAAACGGTATGATATTTGAATAAATAGATTACCTTTGCATTGCGAAAAAGGTGTTTAACTAAAAAATAAAAGCAACATGAAAAAGATTAAATCTTTGGCCCTGGCTCTGTGCCTCGGCATTATTATGATGGGATGTAACAACACACAGAAAGGTGCTACTATCGGAACCGCAGGCGGTGCCGTGCTTGGTGCCATCATCGGTAAGATAGCAGGAAACGCAGGCGTGGGCGCAGCCATCGGCGGTGCTGTTGGTGCCGGTACGGGCGCCATCATCGGCAACCGTATGGACAAGGTGAAGAAACAGGCCGAGGCCGTGCAGAACGCACAGGTGCAGCAGGTGACCGACGCCAACGGTCTGCAGGCCGTGAAGGTGACCTTCGACTCCGGTATACTCTTCCCCACAAGCAGTTCCACACTGCAGGCTTCGGCACAGAACTCGCTTATACAGTTTGCCAACGTGCTGAAGCAGAATACAGATGCCGACGTTGCCATTCAGGGTTATACGGACAACGACCCGTGGAAGGGCTCCACAGCCGAGCAGAGCGTGCAGAAGAATCTCAATCTGTCACAGCAGCGTGCACAGTCGGTGTCTACATTCCTCATCGGTCAGGGTGTTTCCGGCGCACAGATCAAGTCGGTGCAGGGCTTCGGTGAGCAGAACCCCGTGGCAGACAACTCCACTGCTGCCGGCAAGGCACAGAACCGCCGCGTTGAGGTTTACCTCTATGCAAGCCAGGCTATGATAGACGCCGCCAACAACGGTACCCTCAAGTAATCAAGTTACGGCGGAAATGACGTCTGTTCTTAAAAGAATACATAAAGTTATTAGATGGATGGTGGTAGCCTTTTTCGGCTCCACCATCCTTTCTGTTGTGGCCCTGCGTTTCGTGCCGGTGTGGTTCACCCCGCTCATGTTCATACGTGTGGCGCAGCAGGTGGCCGAGGGCAGGGAGGTTAAGCTGCAGCACCGGTGGGTGTCCATCGACAAGATTTCCCCGGACTTGCCTGTGGCAGTCATGGCAAGCGAGGACGGCCGCTTTCTCGAACATCACGGTTTCGACTTCAAGGCCATTGAGTATGCGGCCAAGGAGAACATGAAGAAAGACCGCAAGCGCAAACTGGGTGCCAGCACCATATCGCAGCAGACGGCCAAGAACGTTTTCCTGTGGCCGGGGCGCACGTGGGTGAGAAAAGGTCTCGAGGCTTACTTCACCATGCTGATAGAGCTTCTGTGGAGCAAGGAGCGCATAATGGAGGTCTATCTCAACTCGATAGAGATGGGCGAGGGCATCTACGGTGCAGAGGCCGTGGCCGAAGAACACTTCGGGTGCAGTGCGGCCGAGCTTACACGCAGCCAGTGTGCGCTGATAGCCGCCACGCTGCCCAATCCCCGAAAATACAACTCTGCCGATCCGAGTCAGTATATGAAGAAGCGGCAGCGTAGGATACTCCGTGAAATGAAATACGTGAAAGGGTGGAGTAGAGAAAAATTGTATTGAACTTTATGGCTTTTCTTTCATAAAGTTCAATACAATATCATAAAGAGTTCAATACAATCCGAATAACCCTTGTTTGCTGTAGGTACATGATTATTGTGCCGGTGCGCGCGTTTCAGCCCACAGGCTCCACCACCGTCTTTATCCCCTTTATCTTTTCTCCGGCCGTCTGCCGCAGCACGCTGTCGAGGCGTGGGCGCGATATGGCAGCGTATGTATAGCGGTCTTTCACGTCTATGCGGCCTATCTCGCCTGCCTTCAGTCCGCCCTTCTTGCAGAGGAATCCCACTATGTCGCCCTTGCTCAGCTTGTCCTTCTTGCCCTTGCCGATGTAGATGGTGGTCATCTTGGCCGGTTCGGGAGTGCGGAAGTCATCCGGAATGTCAAACGGCTGTGGCTTCTCCTCCACAAACTCCGGAAGCGTCTCCTCCGGTCCGAGCAGGAAGAACGTGCGCCCCGAGGCGTCCCATCTGGCCGTGCGGCCCACGCGGTGTATGTATTCGTCGGCCGTTTGCGGCAGGTGATAGTGCACTATGTTGTCCACCTCGGGTATGTCGAGGCCCCGCGAGGCAAGGTCGGTGGACACGAGCACGTTGGCCGAACCGTTGCTGAACTTGTAGAGGGCGTCTTCGCGCTGGCGCTGCTCCATGCCGCCGTGGTAGTGGCTGACGGAGAATCCCGCCTGGTGGAGGTAGCCGGCCGTGCGCTCCACGCTCTCGCGGTAGTTGAGGAACACGATGCTGCTCTGCGCCCCGAACGAGCCCAGCAGGCGGGTCAGAGGCTCGAGCTTGTCTTTTGCCGCGCTTCTCGCCTCATACAGTTTCACGCGTTCCGGCACGCTGTTGCCTCCGTCGAGATGGTCGAGCCTTACGCAATGCGATATGTCGATGAAGTCCGGTATCTGCCGCGCGTCGGTTGCCGACAGCAGTATCCGCTGCCTCACGCCGTTCAGCCGCCCCACCAGCCGCGACATCTCGTCGGCGAAACCCATCTGCAGGCACTTGTCAAACTCGTCAATCACGAGATACCTGACGCCGGCGGCATCGATGTTCCCCTTGTCGATGTGGTCGTTGAGACGGCCGGGGGTGCCGAAGATGATGTTGGGCCGCCTCTGGCGCAGCATGCGGTGCTCGTCCATGGCGGCACGTCCGCCGTAGCATGCCGCGGAGCGCACGGCCGTGCCGGTGCTGCGCAGCACGTTGTCCGACTGCATGGCCAGTTCGCGTCCGGGCACTATCACCACCGCCTGCACCGCGTCGCTGCCTGCATCGGTCTTTTCGATGAGCGGGAGCAGGTATGCCAGTGTCTTGCCGCTGCCCGTGGGTGAAAGCACTATCACGTCGTCCGTTCCGTGCAGTATGCTGTCGAAGGCTTCTTCCTGCATGGGGTTGAGACGTGTGATGTCCAGCTTTTCCAGTATTCTGTCGATGCTCATATGCTTGGTGTTGTTCGTTTTACAATATTGAGTCGGCTCCCAGCTCGAATATTCCGGTGGGAGTCTTGCGTTTCAGCACTTCGAGCAGCAGGCCTTCGCCCACCGTTATGCCGTGGTCGGCAAGGATGCTTTCCACGGTCTTGCGTGCCAGTTCCGGATGGTTGTTGTCTTCGCTCAGGTGGCACAGCCATATGGCGTGCAGCCTCTCCGTCATGTTGGCAGCCACGGCCTCGCCGCACGACTTGTTGCTCAGGTGGCCGTTGTCGCCGAGTATGCGCGACTTCAGGTACGGAGGGTAGGGGCCGTTCTTCAGCATCTCCTCGTCGTGGTTGGCCTCTATCACCAGATAGTTGGCACGGCCGATGTAGGCCGCCATCTCTTCCGTCACGCAGCCTGCGTCGGTCATTATGCAGAAGGCCACGCCGCCGTTTTCGATGAAGTAGCCCACATTGTCGGTGCTGTCGTGCGGTACGGCAAAGGGCGTTACCGTAAACTCGCCTATTTCAGCCGCCACACCTTTTTCTATATACTTGGTGTATTCTGCCGGCACCTTGCGCTGTACGCAGTAGTTGCGCAGGATGCCCGAGTGCACCTTGCGTGTGGAATATACCGGCAGCTTGTAGTCGTTGCTGATGCATCCCACCGATTTCACATGATCGGCATGGTCGTGTGTTATCAGCACGTTGTTGACAGACGACATGCTGAGACCGTAGTCCTTGAATTCCTTTTTCAGGGTTCTCAGGCCGACTCCCGTATCTATGAGCAATCCATCCGTGGCGGTGAACAGATAGTAACAGTTACCGCTGCTGCCGCTTCCAAAGGATATAAAATTCAACATTCTGTAGTTATTTTGTGCAAAAGTAAGAAAAAATCGCGTGATAACCAAATGAAAATCGTATCTTTGCGATGTTTTTACCAGTGTCTGCAATTAAAAATGACGAAAAGAAAGATAGGTCTTCCTGCCGCAGTTGCCGCCATATTGCTGTCGGCGGCATGTAACAATGTGTCAGACAAGGAGATGCGTGCACGCGAAGACATAGGCATGTTTGCCAACCGTTATTTCAACTACAACTTTGCCGAGGCCCTCCCGCTCTGCACGCCGGAGAGCGCGAAGTGGATAAGGCTGGCCGCATCTAACGTGACCGAGGCCGACCTTGACGTGCTCAGGGCGCAGGAAGGGGGCGCGGAAACGGAGGTGGTATCCGTTGATTTCGGCAGCGGCGACACTACGGCCGTGGCCACTGTGCGCGTCACCGGTTTCATGCTGGCCGACACGATAGGTGCTCCGGGGCACATCGTTGCCGGAGCGGAGTACCGTATTCCGGCCGTCCGGCGCGACGGAAGATGGCTCGTCAGAATGGCATGCCCACTGCGAAGTGGAAGGTGAGGTCGCGGCTCAGCCGCGGGTGGGTTATGGAATAGTGGCGCCGGTTGTCGTCGAAGGCCGGGTTTACGGCCTTCATGCCGAAGTCGAAACGCAGTATGAAGTAGTCGAAATTGAGGCGCACGCCCCATCCGTAGCTCACGGCTATCTGCTTCCAGAAGTCGTCGATGTCGAACTGTCCGCCCGGCTGGTCTTCGTAGTTGCGCAGTGTCCAGATGTTGCCGGCGTCGATGAACAGGGCTCCGTTCAGCTTCCAGAACAGGTGCGCGCGGTATTCGAGGTTGAGGTCGAGCTTCATGTCGCCGGTCTGGTTGATGAAGTCTATCTTGCCGTCGCGCCCTATGAACTTTCCCGGACCGAGCTCCCTCACGCTCCATCCGCGCACGCTGTTGGCCCCGCCAGAGAAATACCGCTTCTCGAAGGGCAGTATGTTGCTGTTGCCGTAGGGGTAGGCTATGCCGAATCCCACGTGCGCCACAAGCGAGTTGTTGTAGTCGAGCCTTATGTTCTTTGTGTAGTCGAAGTCGCCCTTGACATACTGTGCATACGCTATGTTGAAGAGTTTGTACAGTCCCATCTCGTTTTTCTGCAGGTGCATGGGGCGCGAGAGCAGGCCGAGCAGGTTGCCGGCCGTCTCCATGTTCACCTTTACGGCGTTGTTTCCGTTGTTGTATGAGAAACCCACACCGAACTTCATGATGAGCAAGTCCTCGTAGTTGTACCTCAGGATGGCGTTGCGGCTGTCGGCGTTGTCCAGATAGTCTTCGCGGAACTTGTCCGAAATCCACGGCATGAACACGTAGTTGAGGTCGAGCAGGTCTATCTGGTAGCGGTCGTGATGGCTCGCGTCGTTCCACTTGTACCGCCATGCCAGCGAAAGCACGCGGCGGTGGTATTCCGGACGGTTCTGCAGGTCGTACATCAGCGACACCTCCGATGTGGCGGTGATGCGGCGCTTGAAGCCGTGCGGCAGGAAGGGTGCGATGAAGCGGGGGAACATCAGCCGGGCCTCGGCACTGTACTCCTCGAAGTTCTCGTTGCCGTAGCCCTCGAGGCCCCTGATGGCTTCGTAGGCTCCGCGCAGCTCGATGCCCAGCAGCTCCGACCCGCGGAAGAGGTTCCGGTTCTGGTATGTCAGGGCCACGGCGGCACCGAAGTCGCCTGCCGTGTTGGTGCCTTCGGGCTGGAAGCTCACGGTGCTGCTCTTGTTGGTGCTTATCTGTATGTTGCAGTCGAGCATGGCGCTGTCGGGCACTTCGCGGAAGCTGATGTTGGTGTACCGCACGGCCTGCATCCGCCCGAAGTGGGTGTACGTCTTCTGCAGGTCACGTCCGGAGTAGGGCGTCCCTTCGGTTATGAAGGTGTTGTTGCGCAGCACGCCGCGCCGCAGGTGTATCGTCGGGTCTTCCTGGCTTCCGCTTGTGTAGCCCACGTTCCTTATCGTATATTTTGTGTGCAGCGTGTCGGCAATCTGGTTTGTGCGGTAGCGGTTGAGCACGAGGGTGAGGTTGATGCCACGGCTGCCCGCCACGGTGTCGGCGTTGTAGGTGATGAAGTCTTTGTGAAACTTGTAGTAGCCGCTGTTGATGAGCAGGTCGGTTATCCTTTTCCGCTCCCTGTCCAGATGCTCCACGTTGAACTTCATGCCGCGTTTCAGCCCCCTATTGCGCGGGTCGTCCATGCGCAGCAGGCCGGCTATCACAGAGTCGCGTATGTCGTAGCGCAGGCTGTCTATGTGGTATGCCTCGCCGGGGTGCAGCGTGTACGTCACGTTTATCTTCTTGCCGCGGGTCTGTGTGGTCACGTCGGCCCAGGCTCCGAGATAGCCCTCGTTGCGCAGTTCGGCCACAAGGTCGCGGCCCGACAGCACTGTGTGCAGCGAGTCGTACAGTACGGGGGCCTCGCCCATGCTCTTGAGCACCCGGTTTATCCATTTCGTAGAGTCGCGCCCCGACAGCGAATAGGTGGCCAGGGGTATCTTGACGGCCGAAAACCACCGCGAGTTGCCCTGCTGCCGCACGTACGACTTCATCCTGCCGCGGTCTATGTCCTTGTATTTGGCGTCGGTACGCACGTCCACCTTGTTCAGCAGGTACCTGCCTTCAGGCACGTATTTGGTGCTGCTGCACGACGCGAGCAGTGCGGCACTTGTTATGGCGTATATATAGAAAGATATTCGCATTTACGGTATTCACTGAACATCGTTGGCCGATGTTTGCATGTTCAGTCTGCAAAATTAAGACTTTTTTCGTAACTTTCATCTAAAGAGAATCATTTTCTTTGTCCCGCCTGCGCATAATCTCATGTTTTTATTGTATATTTGCCGTATATATCAATTACCTTTTTTACAAACATCGTGACAATATGCTGAGTAAGAACGTGATAAAGCTGGTGCACTCGCTCGCAATGAAGAAGAACAGGCAGCGGGAGGGACTCTTTGTGGCCGAGGGCCGCAAGACGGTGGAAGACCTCATGAGGAAAATCCTGCCGGAGCTGATAGTGGCCACCGACGGGTGGGTGCCGCCCGCAGGGTACGCCGGCCGGATGATACGCGCCACGGAGGAGGAGCTGCACAAGGTGAGTTTTCTGAAGACGCCGCAACAGGTGCTGGCGCTGTTCCCCATGGCCGCCAACGCTTCATCTCCCGTTGCCGCCGACTTCTCCCGCCGCCTCTGCCTGGCCCTCGACGGGGTGCAGGACCCCGGCAATCTGGGTACGATAATAAGGATAGCCGACTGGTTCGGCATAGAGACCATACTGTGCAGCCCCGACACTGCCGATGTATACAACCCCAAGGTGGTGCAGGCCACGATGGGCAGCCTTGCCCATGTGGATGTGGTGTACACCGACCTGCCCGCACTGCTCGACACCCTGCCCGACGGAACGCCCGTATACGGCACGCTGCTCGACGGCGAAAACATCTACGCCCGGCAGCTGTCCGACCACGGCATCATCGTGATGGGCAACGAGGGCAACGGCATTTCGCCCGCCGTGCGCAGCCGCATTACCGACCGTCTGCTCATACCGAGCTTCGCCCGGGGCGACACGGCCGAGAGCCTCAACGTGGCCGTGGCCACGGCTGTGGTGTGTTCGGAGTTCAGGCGGAAATGAATGTGAAGTGATTTCCAGGGCTTGTAGGGACATATTCTTGTATTTGTCCGTTTTATCATGTTGATATTCAACGTTGTCTGACGGACAAATACAAGAAAATGTCCCTACAAGTATGTATTATCCTGCGCCGGAAAACTGTTCTGAAAGTGCCGTTTTGCCTTTCAAAAGTGCCGCTTTCGGAAGGCAAAAGTGCCGTTTTTGCAATGCAAAAGTGCCACTTTCGCAATGCAAAAGCGGCACTTTTGAAAGGCGTTACGAGCGGTCGGCGCTTCGCGGAGTCAGAGCGGTTCAACCGTGAAGGCTATGTACGCGCGGTCGTCAAACGAGTTGTTGCCTTCGATGAAGGCCTTGGTGGCCTTGAAGTCGCGGATGTTGAGCGGGTCGGCGGCCAGCTGCACGGCCAGCAGTTCCTCAGATGCGGCGAGGGTGGGGCGGAGGAATGGATAGCCGTCGGTGGCCAGCACGACATTGTGGCGGGCGGCCGTGAGCGGAATGACGCGCACCTTGTCCATGGGTATGGTGAAGCCGTCGGCAACGGCATACGTCACGTTCTGTCCGCTCATGGCGGCTATCAGGTCGGGTATAATGGCCTTGCGTGCCCTGTCGTTGCGGCGCAGGCTCTCCTCGGTGGCCTCACCGTCAAGAATCATGTGGCGGGCTATGGCGGCGCGCTTTTCGGCTATTGCGGCCTCGCCGGGCTTCGGGTTGTCGTACAATGTGCCGTCGACGAGGCACTGGCAGTCGCCCACCAGCCATATCTCCCGCCGCGCACTGCTGTATACCGCGCAGCTTGCCATGAGCCTTTCCTCCGGATGTGCGGCCAGGCGGGCTGTGTCGAGCCCTTCGTAGCGTCGGGCTATGTGGCGGGTGAGTCCGTCGCAAAACTCGGCGGCCGAGGCCCCGGGGCGTGCCTGTCTCACGTATTCGGCGGTGAGGAGCATGCAGAGCCGTCCGTTTGATACGCTGCTGTCTATCCGCAGCGGCGACTTGCTCGTGCTGCCGTCTGTCACGGCGACGAAGCCGTCAGTCACGACGATTCCGTCTTCCGGCTCTGCCGTCGGGCTTTTGGGGGTTATGTTTTGTTCCGTTATTTCCATTTCTTTTGTTCCGACTGCCGCATGCGGCGGCGTTTGCCTTGTACGATGTGTCTCTCTTGTGTGCTGCGTCGCGTTTGTCCCACAGTTCGTTTATGAGTTCCTGCCGCCCTATACGGCGGAGCGACTGCTCTATGCCGCGGCGTTCTTCGGGCTTGTACCAGAAGAAGTATTGGCGCTGGGCGAGCTTTTCGGCCTGTGTGCGGGCACTGAACACGGGCTCGAGCGTGTAGGGGTCGTAGCCGGTGTACCACGTCTCGGTGCTCACCGTCATCGGTGTGGGCGTGAAGTCCTGCACCTGTTCGAGGTGGAAGTCGAGGCGTTTTGTCTGCACGGCCAGTTCGGCCATGTCGGCCTCGCGGCATCCGGGATGGCTGCTTATGAAGTAAGGTATGATTTGCTGGTTTAGCCCCTCCTCGCGGTTTATGCGGTCGAACACGCGCTTGAAGGCCTGGAACTGGCTGAAGGGCGGCTTACGCATCAGCCGCAGCACGTTGTCGCTCGTGTGCTCCGGAGCCACCTTCAGGCGTCCGCTCACGTGGTGGCATATCAGTTCGCGGGTGTATTGTGCCGCGGCCCTGTTCACGGTCTCGTCCTTGCTGCGGTGGAGAAGCAGGTCGTAGCGCACGCCGCTGCCTATGAAACTCTTCTTTATTTCGGGCAGGGCGTCGACGGCATGATACACGTCGAGCAGCTTGCTGTGGTCGGTATTGAGGTTGGGGCATATCTCCGGATTGATGCAGCTCGGGCGCCTGCACTTCTCGCATGCGGCGCGGTTGCGCCCCGACATGCCGTACATGTTGGCCGAGGGTCCGCCCAGGTCCGACAGATAACCCTTGAAACCGGGCATCTCCGTCACCTGTCTCACCTCGCGGAGTATGCTCTCCTTCGACCGGCAGGTGATGAACTTGCCCTGATGTGCCGATATGGTGCAGAACGCACAACCGCCGAAACATCCGCGGTGGATGTTGACCGAGAACTTTATCATCTCGTATGCCGGTATGCGCTTGTCGCGGTATTTGGGGTGCGGCAGGCGCGTGTAGGGCAGGTCGAACGAGGCGTCGAGCTCGGCGGTGGTCATGGGCGGGTAGGGCGGATTGACCACCACGCAGCGTCCTCCGACCTCCTGTATGAGCCGCCGGGCGTGCATGCGGTTTGACTCCTCCTCTATGTGCCTGAAGTTTTCGGCCTGCGCCCGCTTGTCGGCGAGGCATGCCTCGTGGCTGTGCAGGATGATGTCGCCTTCGCCTGTGGCTTCCGGCACGTCATCACGGCCGGCGGCCATGTACACCGTCTGCGGTATGTCCCTCACCGCGCTTATGGGCAGGCCGCTGTTGAGGCGGCGGCAAATCTCCGCCGTGGGCTTCTCGCCCATGCCGTACACTATCATGTCGGCCCCGCTGTCGCACAGTATACACCTGCGCAGGGAGTCCTGCCAGTAGTCGTAATGGGTGAGGCGGCGCATCGACGCCTCTATGCCTCCGAGCACAATGGGCACGTCGGGGTACAGCTCGCGCAGTATGCGGGAGTAGACGATGGTGGGATATTCGGGCCGCATGTCGTGGCGTCCGTCGGGGCTGTAGGCGTCTTCGGAGCGCAGGCGGCGGTTGGCGGTGTACTTGTTTACCATGGAGTCCATGCAGCCGGGGGCTATGCCAAAGAAGAGGCGCGGGCGTCCCAGCTTCTTGAAGTCGCGCAGGTCGCCGTGCCAGTCGGGTTGCGGGACTATGGCCACGCGGTAACCCGCCGCCTCGAGGGTGCGTCCTATCACGGCCGCCCCGAACGACGGATGGTCGACGTATGCGTCGGCGGAGAACAGTATCACGTCCACTTCGTCCCAGCCGCGCAGTTTCAGCTCTTTCTTTGTGGTGGGCAGGAAGTCTGAAAGTTTGTATTCCATATCAGTGGTATGTTGTCGCTGCCGGTCGGTCAGGCGTTTTCTTCGGGGGTGTTTCCGGTGTTTTCCTGTTGCTCTCCGGTGTTTTCCTGTTGCTCTCCGGTGTCCTCCTGCGTGCTGTCATCCCATTCCTTATATAGCTGTACGAGGCGTTGCAGGCCGAATGCCTTCATGTTTGAATGGTAAATAACGTCA
>NZ_URNN01000102.1 GCF_900549175.1 uncultured Prevotella sp.
TAACTCCTTAGCGACCGCAGGGAGCGATAACTCCCTTTAACTCCTTAACTCCTGAGAAGAGAAACTCCTGAAACAAAAT
The DNA here is from genome assembly GCF_900549175.1 of uncultured Prevotella sp. Classification (GTDB taxonomy): domain Bacteria; phylum Bacteroidota; class Bacteroidia; order Bacteroidales; family Bacteroidaceae; genus Prevotella. The sequence continues at coordinate 80 of NZ_URNN01000102.1, forward strand.
CAGAACGTCATCCTTATCATAAACCTCACACCATGCTTGTGGGCAGTGGGTAGGTTAAGATAGTTGAAACGGCGGGTATACTCCACATGCACTATCTTGAAGATGTTGTGAATACCAATCGAAGCCTCAACATAAGGCGTTTTCGGATTCATGACATATGACCCTTCCGGGAACATCATCAACGTACCGTCACTGGCGTTTTGTGCCAGATAAGGATTGTTCTTGTCGCTGAGATCTCCCCACAGACAGCGCACCGCAAGATACTCACGCCACTTCAACTTCTTGATGAGCGGTATGCGGTTGAATATCTTACCGTTGAAGTCCCAACTCACTTCGGCACTTGCAAAACGGTCGTTGAGAAACTCCATATTGTTTATCAGCTGGAATGTCTGGTCCTGTATGATGTACGACAAGTTGGTGGCAGGCATGCACAGCAACGGGAAAGGAACCTTGTTCCACTGTATTCCACCACGTACATAGCAGTCAATCTTTCCCCAACTGTTCATCCAGAAACGCTTGTAGATGCTGGCCTCGGTATAGTTGTAACGGTAGTCACCACCCAACACATCCTTCAGTCCGAGCGTATGACTCACGGTAAACACCGGTGCATCGAGATTTATCTTCAAGCGCCGCTGCTTGGTGTTGATGAATGTCTCACCCGGGGCAAAACGCAGTTCGGCCCTCAACTCCGTGGTACGGAAGTAATGCGACGGGCGAGTCTGAGCGGGAATGTTTTCCGACGTCTCCGCCTGATTGGCTGTACCGTTCCACTCTGTCCACTCGTTCATCGGGGTAAAATACAGATTGCCGCAGGCCTGGTTCTCTTCCGCCTTAAACGCCACGGTGGTCTTGAATCCCCAGTCCTCCTCACGCTCGTACGTAAGTTCCTGCCGGTTGTAGAACATCATGGCATCCACCGTGGCCCACTTGAACGATGTAAACACATTGTCCTTGTCGGTGCGCATGAACTTGTCTGACGGCGAACAAACATCGTATGTTGACGAAAGCGTTACTGTTCGCTTGGGAAACTCCCTCGGAAGATATTCCTTCTTATTGAACGAATATATAAAATCGCCACGGTAATAATTCTTATGGCTGCCCCATCCGTGGGCATAGTATCCGCTGGCGAACAACTGCTTGTGCAGCTTGGCCGTGGTCTGCGCACTGATACGTGTACGGAATCCGTCGACAAAGTTGCTCGTGAACATGGTGTTTATAGGTCCGAGGTCTACCTTGCTCGGATTGCCCAGCTCCACAAAGTTCTCTATGAACGCCTTGGCGCCGAAGATGATATACTTGAAACCCTTTATTTGTTCCAGATTATGCACGAACACATCCATCTTGCTCTCGCTCTTCGTCAGGTCCACCTGACGGTAACGGCTCCAGAAGTCATCGTCGCGCATCATGGCGTCAGCCTCCTTCACCTCGCGTGCCTTACCCTTGAAAAGCTGTTTTGGCAACTCGTCGAAGGCATAGTCGCTCAGCCTGGTGGTACGTATCACGATGGCTTTCTGCAGAAAGCTCGCCACCTTCAGTTCGGCTATCATATCGTCTACACTGAGCACCCACGTGCTGTCGGGCAGCATGATGAACTCCTGCTCCACCCGCAGATTCTCCACAAAGTTGACGTCACTCTTCTTCGGTATCGTCAGTTCGCAACGCTTCACCTGATAAGACGAGTCGGCCAAAATGTAAATGTCTCCCCTAAAGCCGAAGTCCTGCTGGTTGTTGGGAAGGAAATGCAGGTGTATGCACTTGTCACGGTCTACAAATACAGTGTCCTCGATATAGAAACGGTAGAATCCGATGGCCCCCTTACCTATCGGAGAGGTGAACGGATATTGCAGCAAACGCACCTGATCGTCGTATATGTTCACGTCGGTAAACACGTCTTTAACGGCCGTGGTAAGAATGTCGCCTGTCTGGAAAAGCTCGTTCACTCCCGACGAGTTCTGACCTTTTATTATGTTCTTCTCCGTATGCGGACTCTTGCGGTATATCTTTTGCGTCACGGTTTCGTCAACAGAAAGAGGCAGTATCAGTTTCTTGTTGTACTGGCACATCTCCACCTGGTCCTTAAGCCATGATGCCTTGCTGAACTTCGGTGAATTCAGTTTCTCCTGGGTTATTTCATTTATAGCCAGAGTTATTTTCTGGTACTTGTTGTACTGATAGAAGTCTTTATTGCTCAAATCAGTCTGTTTCTTCCTTTCTATCACCTTCCTCATAAGCTCCACCGCCGGATTGTCCTTACGGCTGTAACGCTTGCGCTTCGTCTTCACCGTCACCTCTTTCAACGTTCTTGTGTCCGGCTTCAATCTGACATTGAGCGTATTTTTGGTGCCGGAGCCTATGGTAACGGTCTTTTCCGTATAGCCCAAGGCACTGAACGTAAGCTGCCATCCTTCATGACGCGCCACCGAATAACGTCCGCTGAGATTGGAAACGACGGCCACCTTATGCCCCTTGTACACCACACTGGCATAAGGAATACTGTCGCCCGTTGCGTCATCAATGACATATCCCGATATCTGCTGGGCACGCAATGGCAGTGACACCAACAATACCAGAAACAGAAGAAGCGAATATTTAGTTCTGTGATTATCCAAAATCTTTTTATCTTTACTTATAACAACCCCTACATGAAGTGCTCTCCAAAAGCATCCCCACCTTGCCTCAACGGAAAATGGGGATAAAACCAAAGTCTCAAAAAGCCCTATAATCCCCACAGGACAAAACGTCCGGGGGATTATAGGTCAGCTTTTTTTAGTCTATCTCTTCATCGGCCTCGTAGCCTCCCATCTCACGGATGGCATTCTTCAACATAGTGTACTGCTGGTAAAGGTGGTTTACAGGCAGTTCACCACGTGTATAGTCATGCTGCGGACTCTTCAGGAAGAAACTCAGGAAGCGCTGTGTTCCATAGCGTCCGGCGCGTGCGGCGAGGTCGCTCAGCAGACAGAGGTCAAGACACAGAGGGGCGGCAAGGATGGAGTCGCGGCAGAGGAAGTTGATTTTTATCTGCATGGGGTAGCCCATCCATCCGAAGATGTCGATGTTGTCCCATCCCTCCTTGTTGTCGTTGCGCGGCGGATAATAGTTGATGCGCACCTTGTGGTAATACTGCGTGTCCTCGTCGTTACCGTGGCCGTAGAGGTCGGGCTGCAAATCGGGGCGCAATATTGTCTCCAGTGTGGAGAGCTTGCTCACCTCCTTTGTACGGAAGTTAGCCGGCTCGTCGAGTACCAGACCGTCACGGTTGCCGAGAATGTTTGTAGAGAACCATCCGCTAAGACCCAGACAACGTGTACCGATGATGGGCGAGAAACCACTCTTCACCAGCGTCTGACCCGTCTTGAAGTCCTTACCGGCGATAGGCAGCTTTGTCTTTTCTGCCAGTTCCCACATGGCGGGAATGTCGACGGTGGTGTTGGGGGCACCCATAATGAAAGGAGCTCCCTCGCTCAGGGCGGCGTAAGCGTAGCACATTGACGGGGCGATATGCTCGCGGTCGTCATCCTTCATGGCCTGCTCGAGGGCAGCCAGAGTATAGTGTACGGGCTCATAAACAGGTACATAGATTTCGGTGGAAGCGGCCCAAAGCACAACAATGCGCGAGCAACCGTTCTTCTCCTTGAAGTCGCGGATGTCCTTACGCAGCTCCTCAACCATCTCCCAACGTGTTGCACACTGCTTCACATTGTCACCGTCAAGACGCTTGGCATAGTTCTTGTCGAAAGCGGCCTTCATGGGCACAATCTTCTCGAGCTCGTCCTTTACCGGATTTATGTCCTTCTCTTTCAGTACCTCAGCATACATGGCCGATTGATAAGCGTTCTGAGGATATACATCCCATGTGCCGAAAACAATATCATCGAGCTTTGCCAAAGGCACGATTTCATTATATGAGAGATACTTCTTCTCGTCACCTTTGCCGATACGTATCTTGTCATACTGAGTCATAGAGCCTACAGGCTTTGCAAGTCCGCGGCGTGCCATGAGCACACCTGTCATGAACGTTGTGGCAACAGCACCGTTACCAACAACAAGAATTCCTAATTTGCCGTCAGCCGGCTTAACATTAGTCTGTTTCATTACTTCTTTTTAAAATTGAAATATGTTATATGTTAATTTTCTCAGAAATCACGTCAGTCATTATTACAGCAGCTCCCGAAGGTCTGTTATCATAATGTCGGCAGCCGACGTGTCGGTCACGGGGTCGTTTGTCCAACCCTCTCCACGCATCCATACCGTGCGGCAGCCTGCCTTTCGGGCCGGCACGATGTCCTTGTCATAGCTGTCACCCACAACTGTCACGTCGGCAGCGTCCATGCCAAGAGCTTCCACGCCAAGGGTGAATATGCGGGGGTCGGGCTTGCGCACACCCACCACGGCACTCTCCACAATGCTGTCGAAGAGTCCGTCAAATCCGAACTCACTCAGTACAGTGGATATATTTCCATAGAAATTGCTGACAAGCACCATCGGGCACCGCCCTTTCAAGACGCCGAGAACCTCGCGGCTGCGCGCCGTCTCTGCTACGGTCTGGCCGTAAAGTCTGTCAAGCACGGCGTCATGCCATAACGAGGCGTCGAAACCTTCGATGTGGTCGGACACATACTCCATCTCTATACGCAATTTCACCGACAACGTCTTCCGAAACGTATAGTCGGGCTGTATGATGGGATTACGCCCAAGCTCCCGTTCGGCATATACATACGCCTCACGAAACAGGGCCTCGTCAACAGGCACATTCTCATGCTCATAGGCATGCCATATCCTGCGGCCCCAATGACATCCGCCCGTATCGAGCGTGCCGCCGTAATCAAATATATATCCTTTTATGCTTCTATCCATTACGTTCACCGTCAAATTGTTTGTTTTCGGGATTCAGTTTTTAAATACATTCAGCCATGCGTTTTTCTGCCAAGTCGGCAATGGCCACGGATGCCTCCGCACGGCAACGGGAGAAACTGGGCCAGTCGTTGAAGTCGATAATACAGAAACTGCCGTCAGCTCTCACTATACAGTCGCCTCCATACACCTCGACACCTGTTGCCGCCGAAGCCCGTTCTGCCGCTTCGTGCAACTCCTCCACGCTGAACGCGTAATGTCGGGGGATGCCGTTGCGGCGCTCATCATCGAATTTCCATTGTCCGTCGTCACCCGGATAGCAGATATGGAAAAAGCCGGTGTCATGCACACCGTAAAACTTCACCAAATCTCCGGGGACATGGGCGCTCACTACAATGTCACCCACACCACGCATACGCATGCCACGAACAACGGCATCGAGTTCGGAAGAGTCGGCGGCAAACTGCACGTCACCACTGCTCTCTGCCACACCGTCAGCCCGCTTGGCCCAATAGCCGTGGTCGCCATGGTCGGCAGGCAGGGGTATTCCGGCCCTGCAAAGCGTTTCGGTGACCTTGCGGCGGTTGCAGCACAAAGCCACACCGGCAGGTGTATTGACTACAGGCTTTCCACTTTCGCCGGCCCACCTGCTGAGCAAACGCAATGTCGACACTTCACGCCCCATGGAAACACAGCACGCCACATCACCGGATATGCCGGCATGTGTCATGTTTTCAAGCGACTTCTCGTCCACCGTATCCACACAATACCCCCGCCGCGTGAGCTCATCGCACACGCAACACAGCACAGCAGCATCTCTTTCTATTGAGTTTGGCGAGAAACGCTCTGCCCTGTACACTGCAAGTATATTACGCGAATGCATGCTTTTTCAATTACGTCATGTCAACACACGGCAAAGATAACACATTTTTATAAATATAAGAAAACTTTATGGTTAATTTTATTTTTCTTAAACAATTCCTTGCACACGCCGCATAAAAACGTGCAAAAACGGTACTAAAATTCACTATATAAGACCTATAAGCCTCCGCACCGTCCGGCTGATGTTTTCCGTTGCCACATCCGGCAGAAGCAGTTGGTCAAGCGGGCGCAGGTCATTCTCGTTGATGCTGCGCACAAGACTGAAATGACTTGCCAACAAAGAGTCTGCATCGTCAACAGCCCCAGACAACAGCCACACAGGCACACCGGCCTTGGCGCAGCGTTTCCATACACCGCAGGGCACCTTGCCCATCATTGTCTGCGCGTCGGATTTACCTTCGCCGGTGATTACGAGGTCGGCATGACGAACGGTTTCGTCGAATCGGGCCATGTCTAAAATGATGTCTATGCCCGGCCGCAATTCGGCATTGAGATAGGCGAGAAACGCATATCCCAACCCTCCGGCAGCGCCGGCCCCGGGTCTGCCGGCCATAGCGGGTGGCGCAATGCCGGCCTCCTCCGTTTTGCGGGCAAAGGTTCTCAAGCGGTTGTCAAGAGCCACAACCTGTTCCGGAGTGGCTCCCTTTTGCGGTGCAAACACGTATGCCGCACCGTTTTCGCCATACAGAGGGTTAGCCACGTCGCAAGCCACAAGAAATTTACACGGCGTTTGCAGGCAGCCATTGTCGCGAAGTGCCTCCAGCATGCCTTCACCGGCATCGCAGGTGGCACTGCCGCCAATACCCATCACTATCCTGCTACACCCCCGGCCGATGGCGTCGGCTATCATCTCCCCCACCCCGTATGTGGTGGCAAGCAGCGGGTTACGCCTGTCTTCGGGTACAAGGGTGAGTCCGCTTGCCGCAGCCATTTCCATATATGCGGTCTTTCCATCCGGCGAAATGGCATACGAACAGTATGTCATGTCCATCAGCGGACCGTGAACCCACCGCCCTACATCAACAACGGGCAGCATCCGTCTGACGCACTCCACAAGCCCCTCGCCGCCATCACTCAACGGCAGTTTCACTACTTCGGCTCCGGGCAACACACGACCTATGCCGTCGGCTGCAGCATTACAGGCCTCTTCTGCCGTTATGCAGCCCTTGAAAGAGTCAAATGCAACAACTATCTTCAATGCCGGTTTTGTCTTTGTCTGTTTATTCATTATGAGCTACATCGGCAAAACTGTCCGTAAATTGCTCTACAATGATTGTCGGTAATTTATTAAGAACTAATTCTCCTTCTCCGCCAGTTTCAATCCCTTCTCGCTCAGATAATATCGCTGTTTGGGATGTCGGGGACTGTCGGGGTGCTCCATAAGTACCAAACCTTGCTCGATTGCCGGAACCAACATCTTTTCTCTTACATATCTTCTACTGGAAATATTTGCAGCCTTTTGAATATCAAAAATTGAAAGATAATTTCTGCCAATTAGAAGAAGCATTTTTTGAATGGTCTCATTAAGTAGACCACCAACTTGACCACTTACTTGACCACTTACTTGACCACTTACTTGACCACCAGCTTGATCACTAACTTGTTCACTAACTTGTTCACTAACTTGTTCACTTGCTTGATTACCTTTCTTAGACTTTGGATTCGCCACCTTCGGCCCAACAAACCAGTAGCCATTTGCGACGCTACCAACAAACTTAAGTCGCTGCATACCAGCAACATGACGTTTAATAGTCCTTATTCCTCTACCTGATAATGATGCCAATTCATCGGTTGTCATTTTGGGGTGAACAGCCAATTGATATGCAATCCATTCGTCCAATTCCTCTCCTCGCAGTCCACCATGGGTGCCATTCTGAGTGCCATTTAGAGTGCCACTTTGAGGGACATGGGTGCCATTTTGGGTGCCATGAGTATCATTACGGGTATCACCATGAGTATCATTTATCAAACGAGGCGTTGCGTCCTCTCAGCACCAGACGCTTATGCTCGGTAGCGTCTGCCACCACCGATTCGTTGCCTATGCGCATGAAGGTTTCGAGCACTCCGTCACCCATATAATAAGGTGTGTCATCGCCCGGCAACACCTGCAATATCAGCAGATCCTTGCCCTCTTCACGCTCTATCTTCAACACTGTCTGAGGCACGGGGTCAATCCGTTCCTTCACCTTCTGGCTGACAAACTCGGCATCGGCCTTGGCATCGGCAAGCCCCACTATCCGGTCATCGTCGCTCACGCCAAATATCAGACAGCCGCCAGTGCCATTGGCAAAGGCACTCACGCTCTTCAGCCAACTCTTCACCTTGCGGCGTTCCACCTCCTGTTTCTTGTCGTACTCAGTGGCTTCGCCAATGTATTTCTTGATGTCCATCGTTTCTATTGTCTTATTGTTTGCCCGTCTGTTGCAGACGTTGGTCTTCTGATCCTCCATCCATATAATCCTACAGTCTCTTGAATTTCTGCACCAAGGTTGTTGCAGTTTTGCAGAAATAGGGATGTCGGTATTTTGTAAAGTAGGTGTATCAAAATGGCTGCATGTTGCACCTTATTTTGATACACCCTCTTCATTAAAAAGGGTTGCATCAAAAACGATACAACCCTTTTATTATTAAATGTCAATTCAATTTTTATGCCTCTTCTCCGGCCTCTTTCTCCTGAGCCTTGTAGAACTCGATGTCCTCTTCGCGGAAGTTCTTGATGAAGCTGTAGTGGGCGTTCACCTCGGCTTCGGCGTGACGCACGTATACGTTGGCGCTCTTGGTGAAGAGCTCCGGAGCGCGTGTGGCGTCGTCGAGGATGAGCAGCGACATGATGATGTCGGCAGTCATTTCGTAGAGGCGGCGTGCGAGGAAGTCCTGAACACACTGGTTGCCGGCTTCCTTGACGGAGTTGATGGCATCCTCCAGTTTCCCGACGAGAGCTGCGGTGCGGTCTTTCAGTGCCTGAAGTTCGGGGGCTACAGCCTGCTCGAGCATCTCCTTGATGATGGAGAGGTAGGTGCCGTTGGTGACGTAGCGTATGGCGGCCACCACCTGCAGCTGTGTCGTACCCTCATAGATGGAGAAGATGCGGGCGTCGCGGTAGAGACGCTGGCTCTTGTACTCCATGATGAAGCCCGAACCGCCGTGAACCGAAATGGCATCGTAGGCGTTCTGGTTGGCATATTCCGAGTTCATACCCTTGGCCAGCGGCGTGAAGGCATCGGCCAGACGGGTGTACTTCTTCAACTCGGCACGCTCCTCGGGAGTGAGCTTGCGGTCGCGGGCGATGTCCTCGAGACACTTGTAGATGTCGACATAGCGGGCTGTCTGATAGAGCAGCGAGCGGCCTGCGTCAAGCTTTGCCTTCATGCGTGACAGCATGTCGTATACGGCGGGGAAGTTGATAATCTTCTCGCCGAACTGTGCGCGCTCCTTGGCGTAGGCCAATGCCTCGTTGTAAGCCTCCTGCTCCACGCCCACCGACTGTGCGGCGATGCCCAGACGGGCACCGTTCATCAGCGCCATCACATATTTTATAAGTCCCAGGCGGGTGCTTCCGCAGAGTTCGGCCTTGGCGTTCTTGTATGTCAGCTCGCAAGTGGGTGAACCGTGAATACCGAGCTTGTGCTCAATATGGCGCACGTCAACGCCGCCGTCGCGCTTGTCGTAGATGAACATCGACAGTCCGCGGCCGTCGTGAGTGCCCTCCTCCGAGCGTGCCAGCACGAGGTGTATGTCAGAATCGCCGTTGGTGATGAAACGCTTCACGCCGTTCAGACGCCAGCAGTCGTTCTCCTTGTCGTATGTGGCCTTTAGCATCACGCGCTGCAGGTCGCTGCCGGCATCGGGCTCGGTAAGGTCCATTGACATCGTTTCGCCGGCGCAGATGCGCGGGATGTACTTCTGGCGCTGCTCCTCGCTGCCGAACTCATACAGAGTGTCGATACAGCTCTGCAGGCTCCATACGTTCTGGAAACCGGCGTCGGCTGCGGCTATCAGCTCGCTGAGCATGGAGAACGTGGTGTTGGGCAGGTTGAGGCCGCCGTAACGGCGTGGCATGGAGATGCCCCATAGACCGGCCTTGCGCGTAACGTCGAGGTTCTCGTAAGTTTTCGATGCGTAAATCATGCGGCCGTTCTCGAGGTGCGGACCTTCGAGGTCTACATCCTCAGAGTTGGGTGCTATGACATTGGCGCACACGTCGCCCGTTATCTCCAATATCTGCTTGTAGTTTTCGATGGCGTCCTCGTAGTCAACGGGAGCGTCGGGATGCTCTGCTGCATCAGCGTAGTTCTTCTCTCTCAAATCCACAACTCTCTTCATCAGAGGATGATGAAGGTGAAATTCGAGTTCCGGATGGTCGCTATAATAATTTGCCATGGCTCTATTTACTGTTCTGCTTATAATACTTAATCAATTTCGGCACCACATCTTCCACCGTGCCCACGATGACGTAGTCGGCAATCTTGTTGATGGGAGCCTCGGGGTCGCTGTTCACTGAGATGATGATGCCCGAATCCTGCATACCGGCGATGTGCTGTATCTGTCCGCTGATGCCGCAGGCGATGTACACTTTCGGATGTACCGTAACACCCGTCTGGCCAATCTGGCGGTCGTGGTCAACCCAACCGGCATCTACGGCAGCGCGGCTTGCGCCAACCTCTCCATGCAGTTCCTTGGCCAGCTTGAACAGCAGGTCGAAGCCTTCTTTTGAGCCGACACCGTAACCTCCGGCAACGACGATGGGCGCACCTTTCAGGTTGTGCTTGGCCTCTTCCACCTGACGGTCTATCACCTTTACTATATATGCCTCCTCGCTTACATACTTCGACACTTCGGGATAAACCACCTCCTTGCGGCTCTCGCCCTCGTAAACGGCTTTCTGCATCACGCCCGAGCGTACGGTGGCCATCTGCGGACGGTGGTCGGGGTTGACGATGGTGGCCACGATGTTACCGCCGAAAGCGGGACGAATCTGGTAGAGCAGACCTTCATAGTGCTTGCCGGATTTCTTGTCGTCGTAGTCGCCTATTTCCAGTTGGGTGCAGTCGGCGGTCAGTCCGCTTGTCAGCGATGACGACACGCGCGGTCCTAGGTCGCGGCCGATGACGGTTGCTCCCATCAGACAGATTTGCGGTTGCTCTTCCTTGAAGAGGTTTACGAGAATGTCGGTGTGTGGGGCCGATGTGTAGGGGAACAGGCCGTCGCCGTCGAAGACGAACAGCTTGTCGACGCCGTAAGGCAATATCTGCTCTTCCACCGCACCTTTGATGCCTGTTCCGGCAACGATGGCGTGCAGCTCCACGCCCAGTTCATTGGCCAGCTTGCGGCCTTTGGTGAGCAACTCCTGTGATACTTCCTGTATCCGGGTGCCTTCTATTTCGCAATATACAAAAACGTTGTTCATATTATTTTTCCTTGTTCAGGACTTATCCAATGATTTTCTCTTCAAGTAACTCCTTTATCATACCCTCCACGTCAGAGTCGCTGCCCGTCAGGGTCTTGCTCTCCTTGGCCTGGAATACGATGTTCTGCACTGCCTTCACCTTTGTAGGCGAACCGCTCAGACCGCACTGCTGCGGGTCGCCGTCAACATCGGCCACCGACCACTGTGTCAGCGTCAGATACGGACGCTCCTCGTACAGTTCCTTATAAGGCATGTCGGGTGTGCACTCCAGCGGAGCCTTGGCACGCTTGTACTTCATCAGCAGTTTGGCATTGCACGGACGGCAGGGGGCGGCACTGCCGTTGACTGTGATTACGATGGGCATGGGGGCCACCACCGTCTCCACACCACCGTCGATATGGCGGCGTATGGTCAGCTTGCCGTCTTCGCACTTCAATATCTCTTCGGCGTATGTCACCTGCGACAGACCGAGCTTCTGGGCCACCTGCGGACCCACCTGGGCGGTATCGCCGTCGATGGCCTGACGTCCTCCTATGACAACGTCAACATTGCCAATCTTCTCAATGGCAGTAGCCAGTGCATACGATGTGGCCAGTGTGTCGGCACCGGCAAAGAGACGGTCGGTCAGCAGCCAGCCTGTGTCGGCACCGCGATAGAGTCCCTGGCGTATAACTTCGGCTGCACGGGGAGGACCCATCGTCAGTATGCCGACGGTTGAACCGGGGTTCTGCTCCTTCAGTCGCAGAGCCTGCTCAAGGGCATTTAGATCTTCGGGATTGAAGATTGCGGGCAGGGCGGCACGGTTTACGGTGCCTTCGGCCGTCATGGCATCTTTGCCCACATTTCTTGTGTCAGGTACTTGTTTGGCAAGTACAACGATTTTCAAACTCATAAATTTATTTTAGTTATTTGTATAAACCTGATTTACAGTCTGTCATCAAGGCTGTTTCTTTATTCGTACTGATAACGGTTGTTAAAGAGCGTATATCTTTGCAAAAGTAGTCTTTTTTTTGTTGTTCTGCAAAAAAAATCATATTAAAATTGCACATCTTGCGCCCAAACGTGCGTCTTTTGGGGTAAACGGGGATTGAATGGATGAAAGATTGGGAATATTGACTAAGTTGGGCATCTGCCGGAAATAAATCTGCATATCTGATATATATATTAAAAGAAATGTATGTTCATTTGGTTTTTTGACAGGTACTTGGATTGGAAAAATAAAAAAGGGTCTCCGCTGAGACCCAACCTTTGTTAACCTTAAATCTAATACTATGAAAAACACGATGCAAAGATAAGCATATTTTTTATAAAATACAATAGTTTTAGCAAATAAATGGTGTTCGCTCTACACTTTATTGACATAAATCAATAATTTTCGCATTTTCATACATGAAGAATAACTATTTCCGGCTTCCGTATGTGGATGGAGGGGGTGCGAAAGGATTTTACTTTAACGTATGTTAAACGGCACCCGTACCGCGATTTCCGCACTCCGTCTCAAAATACGCGATTTTTCGCAGAAATGGGGAGCGCTGACAGTCAGTGAGTTACGCGAATGTTAATTTGTCAATATAG
>NZ_URNN01000103.1 GCF_900549175.1 uncultured Prevotella sp.
CTTTTTTCATCTTGATAAGCTTTTTTAGAACTGTCAAGTTATTCAGTACACTACAATATGTCTTTCTGTCCAAAAGAAAATATGTCTTTCTGTCCAAAAAGGATTATGTCTTTTTGTCCAAAAATAAACATGTCTTTATGTCAGGGTGCGGCGAGATAAAATCATCTGATAATATTTTGTAGTATGGAATAAAGTTGATAACTTTGCCCACCTATTTCATAAAGTGACATGGACAACAATAAAACATTTACTTACGATGAGGCTTTCGAGGCCTCATTGAAATATTTCGGAGGCGACGAACTCGCGGCCCGTGTATGGGTGAACAAATATGCCATGAAAGACAGTTTTGGCAATATTTACGAGAAGTCACCCGAAGACATGCACTGGCGCATAGCCAGAGAAATTGCACGCATAGAGCAGAAGTATGCCAATCCGATGAGTGTGGAGGAAATATTCGGATTGCTTGACCATTTCCGTTACATAGTGCCCGCCGGCAGCCCCATGACAGGCATCGGCAACGACTATCAGGTGGCGTCGCTGAGCAACTGCTTCGTGATAGGACTTGACGGCAACGCCGACTCCTATGGTGCCATTATGCGCATTGACGAGGAGCAGGTGCAACTGATGAAACGTCGCGGCGGGGTGGGGCACGACCTGAGCCACATACGTCCGAAAGGTTCGCCTGTGAACAACTCCGCCCTGACCTCAACGGGTCTTGTTCCCTTCATGGAGCGGTACAGCAACTCCACACGTGAGGTGGCGCAAGACGGACGCCGCGGTGCGCTGATGCTTTCGGTGAGCATCAAGCATCCCGACAGCGAAGCCTTTATCGATGCCAAGATGACGGAAGGAAAGGTGACGGGAGCCAACGTGTCGGTGAAAATCGACGACGAGTTTATGCAGGCTGCCGTGGAGAACAGACCTTATATACAGAAATTCCCGATAGACAGCGACGCACCCCAATTCAGCAAGGAGGTGAACGCCGCGGCTCTGTGGGAGAAGATTGTGCACAACGCATGGAAGAGCGCCGAACCCGGAGTGCTGTTCTGGGACACCATCCTGCGCGAGAGCATACCCGACTGCTATGCCGACCTGGGCTTCCGCACGGTGTCTACCAATCCGTGCGGCGAGATACCGCTGTGCCCCTATGACTCGTGTCGCCTGCTGTCGATAAACCTCTATTCGTATGTGGTCAATCCGTTTACGCCGGAAGCATATTTCGACTACGACCTGTTCCGCAAGCATGTGGCTGCCGCGCAGCGTCTGATGGACGACATTGTCGACCTCGAGCTGGAGAAGATAGACTGTATCATGGCCAAGATAAAGACAGACCTGCAGAGCGACGAGGTGAAACAGGCCGAGTATCATCTGTGGGAGAAGATAAAGCGCAAGAGCGGTATGGGCCGCCGCACGGGTGTGGGCATCACGGCCGAGGGCGACATGATAGCAGCCATGGGGTTGCGTTATGGCACGCAGGAAGCCACCGACTTCTCTGTTGAGGTGCACCGCAGTCTGGCGCTTGCCGCCTACGGCTCGTCGGTGACGATGGCCCGTGAGCGCGGTGCCTTCGCTGTGTACGACGCTGCCCGCGAGGCTAACAACCCGTTCATCATGCGCCTGAAGGATGCCGACCCGCAGCTTTATGAGGACATGGCGAAATACGGCCGCCGCAACATAGCCTGTCTGACCATTGCCCCGACGGGTACCACGAGCCTAATGACACAGACCACGAGCGGAATAGAGCCGGTGTTCATGCCGGTGTACAAGCGCCGCCGCAAGGTCAATCCCAACGACACCGAAGTGCACGTGGACTATGTTGACGAGGTGGGCGACTCGTTCGAGGAGTACATTGTTTACCATCACAAGTTCCTCACATGGATGGAGGCCAACGGCATAGACACCGGAAAGCGCTATACGCAGGAAGAGATTGACGCTCTTGTGGAACGCTCACCTTATTATAAGGCCACGGCAAACGATGTGGACTGGCTGATGAAGGTGAAGATGCAGGGTGCCATACAGAAGTGGGTGGACCACTCCATAAGCGTTACCGTCAATCTGCCCGGCGATGTGGACGAGGCTTTGGTGAACCGTCTTTATGTGGAGGCATGGCGGTCGGGCTGCAAGGGCTGCACGATATATCGTGACGGCAGCCGTTCGGGCGTGATGATTTCGGTGTCGAAGAAGGACAAGAAGAAAAAGGACGAAGCGGCTGACAACGCCGTTCCGTGCAAGCACCCGGAGGTGACCGAGGTACGGCCGAAAGAGCTGGAGTGCGACGTGGTGCGCTTCCAGAACAACAAGGAGAAGTGGGTGGCCTTTGTAGGTCTGCTCAACGGCTATCCCTACGAGATATTCACAGGCTTGCAGGATGACGAGGAAGGCATCGTGCTGCCCAAGACAGTGACAAAGGGAAAGATAATAAAGAACACGGGTGAGGACGGCCGCCACCGCTACGACTTCCAGTTTGAGAACAAGCGCGGATACAAGACCACGGTGGAGGGACTGAGCGAGAAGTTCAACCCTGAGTACTGGAATTATGCCAAGCTCATCAGCGGCGTGCTCCGTTACCGCATGCCGATAGCCCATGTCATCAAGCTCGTAGGTTCGCTGCAGCTGAAGAGCGAGAGCATAAACACCTGGAAGAACGGTGTGGAGCGTGCCCTCAAGAAGTATATCGTGGACGGCACGGAGGCCAAGGGCCAAAAGTGTCCGGTGTGCGGTCATGAGTCGCTGGTATATCAGGAGGGATGCCTCACGTGCAAGAACTGCGGTGCTTCGCGCTGCGGATAGTCTTTAGGAATAAGTTTTTTGTTTTGAATATGAAAATACGGAGATGCAGTGCTTGTAAGGGTAGGCTGTATCTCCGTTTTTCATTGTCGGGACGGGCTGTGGTCTTTGAGAACAGTTTGATTATGTGTTCAAATTTTATATTCTTTATGTGATATGGACAGTTTTATTTTCTTGCGTGACGTGCGTTTGAGGGCATTTCACGGTGTCGACCCGCAGGAGACGGCGGTGGGAGGCGACTTTGTGGTTAACCTGCGTGTGGGGTATGACTTCAGCCGGGCAATGGCGACGGACGATGTGGGTGACACGTTGAGTTACGCCGATTTGTATGACATTGTGAAACGGGAGATGGGTGTGCCGTCGAAGTTGCTCGAACATGTGGCGGGGCGTATTGCCGCGGCAGTGGTGGAATACTGTCCGGCCATACGGTCAGTAGACCTTACTGTAACCAAGGTGAATCCGCCCATGGGTGCCGACTGCGGCGGGGCAGGGGTTGAAATTCATTTAATAAATGATAAAACTTTTTGATATATTTCAGTTTTACTGGGAAAATAACTACTTTTGCGTAATTTATCATCGGTATGGGCAGAAAAACGGTTATACTTTTGTGGTTGATGTTGTGTCTTGCGGCAACAGTCGTGGCTGACAACAAGCAGTTCACTCTCGTCATCGACGCCGGGCATGGCGGGCACGATGCCGGGGCCTTGGGAAAATTCTCGAAGGAGAAGACCATCAATCTCAATGTCGCTTTGGCTTTCGGACGTTATGTCGAGAACAACTGTCCGGACGTGAAGGTGATATACACCCGCAAGACGGATGTCTTCATTCCGCTTCACGAGCGGGCGAACATTGCCAACAGAAACAAGGCCGACCTGTTCGTGTCCATACATACCAATGCGTTGCCGAAGGGCAGGGTGGCACGCGGACTGGAGACGTACACGCTGGGTATGAACCGCGCGTCGGATAATTTTGATGTCGCTGCGCGTGAGAACTCGGTGATTCTGATAGAAAAAGACTATAAGCAGCGTTATGAGGGATTCGACCCGCGCTCCTCGGAGAGCTATATCATGTTTGAGTTCATGCAGGACAAGAACATGGCGCAGAGTGTTGAACTGGCAAAGGTGGTGCAGAGGCGTACCTGTGCATCGGCCGGCCGCCAGAACAAGGGGGTGAAGCAGGCCGGTTTTCTGGTGCTGCGCGAAACGTCGATGCCGAGCTGCCTGATAGAACTGGGGTTCATCACCACACCCGACGAGGAGACCTATCTCAATTCGTCGGCGGGAATAGACGCTTTGGGCAAAGGCATTTATCAGGCTTTTACAGACTACCGTAGCAAGTTCGACAAGAAGGTTACGGTGCCTTACAAGGCGGAAACGAGCCGGAAGATAAACATTCCGAGCGTGGTGCCGCAGGAAGTTCCGGAGCAAAAGGCGGTGAACAAGCGTGACAAGCGCAAAGGCAACGGCGAGGCTGCCGCCCCTGTTGCGGTTACAGACAGCAAGAGCATCATGGCCGAGTTGGCCGATGCCCGCAACGGCAGGGTAAAAGACACTTCAGACAGCGATGCCTCGACCGGACGGGTTGGCGGAGAACCACAACAGGATGGCAGAAAAACGGAACCGGTTCCGGTGGCGGAGAAGAAGCCGGCCGCTGTGGGCAAGCCGGATTCTGCGGCAGTGAAGCCTGCGGCGGACAATGCGCCTTCAAGGAAAACGGACGTTCCGGTACCGTCGGCAGGAGGGGCTGAGCCCGAAGCCGTGCCCGTGTTCAAGGTGCAGATAATGGCGAGCAGCCGCCATCTGGACAGCAATGCCGCGGTGTTTAAGGGACTGGACAACGTCGGTTCTTATGAAGAGGGCGGACTTTATAAGTTCACTTACGGTTCGTCGGTTGACTATAATGAGATATCCGCCCTGCGGAAGAGCATACTCGACAAGTTTCCCGAGGCGTTTGTGGTGGCTTTCAAGGATGGCCGCAAGATGAATGTGGCGGAGGCGATACGTGAATTTAAAAGTAACAGAAACAAAAGATAGACGATATGAAGTTTTTTACAAAAGAGGTCCAAATAGCATGTGTGGCTATATTAGGCGTTGTGGTGTTGTTCTTCGGGCTGCAGTTTCTGAAGGGGCTGAGCCTGCTCTCAAATGACAATACCTATTATGTGACGTTCGATGACATCAGTGGCTTGTCGGCTTCAAGTCCCGTATATGCCAACGGCTACAAGGTAGGCGTGGTGAAGGACATTGTCTACAATTACAGTGGCGACGGAAAGATTGTGGCTGCCGTAGGACTGTCAAAGGAGATGCGTCTGCCCAAAGGCTCTACTGCCGAGATAGAAAGCGACATGCTCGGCAACGTGAAGATGAATCTGGTGCTTGCCGGCAATCCTCTGGAGAGTGTCGCTGCGGGTGATACCATACAGGGCGGCAAGGATTCGGGCATGCTGGGCAAGGCGGCCAACATGTTGCCGGCGGTAGAGAAGATGCTGCCCAAGATAGACTCCATCCTGACAAGTCTCAACGCACTTATGGCCGATCAGGCATTGGCCAACTCACTGCACAACGTGAACCGCATAACGGACAATCTTGCCGCGACGACATCGCAGCTCAACACGCTCACGGCAAGTCTCAACCGTAAGGTGCCGGGCATGCTGGACAAGGCCGACAATGTGCTTTGCAATACCGAACAGCTGACGGGAAAGCTCAGTGACATCGATTTTGCCGCGACAATGACAAAGGTTGACGCAACGCTAAACAACGTAAACCGCCTGACGGCAGCCCTCGACAGCAAGGAAGGTACACTGGGGCTGCTGATGCGCGACCCGCAGCTCTATTACAACCTCTCGTCGACCATGCGCAGCGCCGATTCGCTGCTCATCGACTTGCGCCAGCACCCCAAGCGCTATGTTCATTTCTCGGTATTCGGTAAGAAGGACAAGTAAGCGGAATATTTTTATTTAGTCTAAATAAAGGCGTTCCGCCGGAAAAAGCCCGGAAAGTGGCGAAAGCCCTTATTTATAACAGATTGTGATATTCTGCCACATATCGACAGAAAAAGTCGGTATGTGGCAGAATATTGTGTAATAAGCTGATAGACAAAAGGTTGGAATTGACAAAACGGTAAAAGCCATAAGAAGGGTGCAAAACACACTTAAAGCCCCAATAATAAGCCTGTTACGGGTTTTCTTTCATGGGCAGATTGAAATCGTGACATTTGTTTATCTCGGGAAAAAAGGCGAACTTTGCACTTCCAAAAATCTTATAGCATTATATTACTGCATAAAGAAACGATAGAAAATTAACGCCCGAAATGGTTGATAGTCATAAGATGCTGTGGGACAGATGTCTCGGTATGATAAAGGAGAACGTCACAGAGCAGCAGTTTAAAACGTGGTTTGCACCGATAGGTTTCGAGTCGTATTCCGTTGAGAATAGGACACTGTTGGTTCAGGTTCCGAGTCCGTATGTCTACGAGTACTTGGAACAGTACTACGTGGGACTATTGAGCAAGGTGCTTACACGTTGTTTCGGCACGAACGTGCGGCTTACTTACCGTATCGTTACAGACAAGGCGCACAATCTCTCGCAGGACGTGGAGGCTGACGAACCGGCAGCGATAGAGCAACCGGTGGCACAGACCGTAAGGCCTGCAAACAACAGCAGGCCGCAACCGGCCGCTCCCGGCAGGACGCCGGCTATGCCCCCACTTAATCCGCAGCTTAATCTGCGGCATACTTTCAACAATTACATAGAGGGAAACAGCAATAAGCTGCCGCGCACCGTCGGGCTGTCGATAGCGGAGCATCCCGGCCGTTCGGCGTTCAATCCGTTTTATGTTTACGGTCCCTCCGGATGCGGAAAGACTCATCTTGTCAACGCCATAGGTGTGAAGTGCAAGGAGATGTATCCCGCCAAGAGGGTGCTTTATGTCAGTGCCCGCCTCTTTCAGGTGCAGTTCACAGACTCTGTGCGGCACAACACCACCAACGACTTCATCAACTTTTATCAGACCATCGACGTGCTGATAGTCGACGATATACAGGAGTGGGCCACGGCAACGCGCACACTCGACACGTTCTTCCATATCTTCGACCATCTTTTCCGCACGGGCAAGCAGATAATTCTGGCCAGCGACCGCCCGCCGGTGGAGTTGCAGGGCATGAAAGACCGTCTGCTTACGCGCTTCAAATGCGGTCTTACGGCAGAGTTGGAGAAGCCCAACACGCAGCTTTGCATGGACATTCTGACCACGAAGTGCCGTCGCGACGGGCTGAAAATCCCCGAGGATGTCATCCGCTTTATCGCTGAGACGGCCAACGGAAGCGTGCGCGACCTTGAAGGTGTCATCAACTCGCTTATGGCTTATTCCGTTGTTTACAACTGTAACATCGACATGCGTCTGGCCGAACGCGTCATCAAGCGTGCCGTAAAGATAGACAATCATCCCCTGACCGTGGATGACATACTTGACAAGGTTTGCAACCACTATAATGTGACGCAGCAGAATGTTTTCAGCCGCAGCCGCAAGCGTGATTACGTGATAGTGCGCCAGGTGTCGATGTATTTTGCCCAGAAGTATACCAAAATGCCGGCTTCGCGCATCGGACAACTTATCGGCAACCGCGACCATTCCACCGTGATACACAGTTGTTCGGCGGTGGAGAAGCGTCTGAAGGTGGACAAGGCTTTCGTGGAGGAACTCGGAAGCATAGAAAACTCATTCAAATTGAAGAAATGATTTTTTCATGGTATTTTAATATTGTAAATAGGAAAGAAAGCGGCCCCGTCAGGAGTCGCTTTCTTCATTGGTATAGTTCTAAATCGTTGTATTTATAACCTTTATCGTTCCGTCCTCGTTGAACTCCATGCGGTCGATGCACACTTCACGGTTGTAGCCGGCATCCCATCCCATCTTGATGGCGTTGGGGCGGGCGAAACGGTGGTATACGATGTACCATTCGTCGCTGTTGGGCTTGCGCAGGATGGAGTGGTGCCCTGTGCCGAATATGCCTTTCGACGGATCCTGTTTCAGTACCACGGTGCGTTCCGGCATCGCCGGTTTGCCGTTGCGTATCAGTTCTGTGGGCGACTCGCTGATGAGGTAGCGCACGCGGTAGTTGGCGCTGCGCGTGTCGTTCTCCGACCACATGAAGTAGTAGAGGCCGTTGCGCTCGAACACGTATGTACCTTCGTTGTAGTTGTAGCGGCCATTGTCCTTGCGGTCGATGAGCACCTTCGTGTTTACAATCGACTTCATGTCCTTGCCAAGTTCCGAGGCGGCGAGGAAACCGTTACCCCAGTACAGGTAGTATTTTCCCGTCTTCGGGTCCTGGAACACGTCGGGGTCGATCACCTGTCCGCCCTTCACACCTTCCGGCTTCTTGTCGAGCAGCGGCTTGCCGAGAGCGTCCTTAAACGGTCCTGTGGGCGAGTCGGCCACGGCCACACCGATTTTTTGTGCTCCGGTGAAGTAGTAGTAATACTTATACTTGTTCTTTCCCGTCTTCTTCTCGATGATGCACGGAGCCCACAGGCACTTGTCGGCCCATTTGCAGTCTTTCTCGAGGTCGAACATCACGCCCTCGTCGGTCCATGTCTTCAGGTCGTCAGACGAGTACACACGTGCGTCGTGGTTCTGCCATCCCACCTTTCCGTCGGTTGTCGGGTACAGATAGTATTTGCCCGTCTTCTCGCTGTACAGAATCTCCGGGTCGGCGAAGAGGCCCTTTATCACCGGGTTGTTGGCGTTGGGTTTTATATGTTGTGCCTCGCGTGCGTCGCTCCATGCCTGCAGACGGTCGTACTCCTCTTTGGTCAGCCGCATGAACGAGCCGTGCTGCGGGCCGTTCACACCCTCTATGTCCACGGGGTCGGAAAAGTTGCGCATGTACTTGTCGGCCTTGCAGATGCGGTAGTGCTTCGGGTTCGACGAATATTCTATGTAGCCTATGCGCCATGTGTCATCGCCTATGAGCTGGAAGGCCGACACACCCTCGCACTTCTTGTTACCCTCAAAACTCACGTAGTCATCATCCACGGGCGCGCTCCACGGCCCCGTCAGGCTCTTGGCGTGCGACGTGAAGAGCCCCGGTTTGCCGCCTTCCTTCTTTATCATCATGTGGTACAGGCCGTCGGCCTCCAGATAATTGATGTCGGCGTCGATGGTGGCGTAGCCCCAGTCGAAGAGCAGGCGTGGCTTGGTCATCTTCGTGAACGACTTGTCGGCATACGAGTAATACATGCGGTCGTAAGGCTCTTCCGGTCTGTTGAGCATTGAGTAGTAGATGAAGTAACCGCCCTTGGTGCCGTCAGCCCACTCGAACGTGGGGTCCCAGAATGTCTGCGGCGCCCATACGCGGTTGATGGTAGACCAGTCTTTGTATACGTCGGGTGACTCGGGATCGCAGAATATCGACGGACCCTTGCGGAAGTCGAACGTCACCGACTTCCAGTTTATCAGGTCATCACTCGTATATAGGTCCATGCCGTAGTTGTCCCATATATGGCTCTTTCTCACGCACATGTCGGTGGTGACCATCAGATATCCCGAGCCGTCATATTTGCGGCAGATGTAGGCATCGCGCGTGCCGCCCTCTATGCGTGCATGCTCCGATGGCGGGAAGATGGAGTCGCCGTTGATAAGGTCGTGGAAGTGCAGCCCGTCGCGGCTCAGGGCGTATGCCGTCCATTCTCCGCGGTCGCTCATGTGGCAGTACAGGTATCCGTAGTCACCCTTTTGCAGGTTCTGTGCGGCACCGCCGATTGTCATCATGGCCAGCATTGCGGCCATGGCCCGTCTTTTCAGTCCTTTTCTCATAAATAGTCTTTTGTATCGTAAATTGTTTTGTTAGTTGATGCAAATATATGATTTTTTTATCATTAAGACAAGTATTCCGGCAAAAACATCCGCCAGATATCTAAAATAAGCACTGCGGTGTGAGAAAAATGTTTATTGATGCCGCCGTTGTCGTGAAAAGTAGTATCTTTGTGAACTGAAAGAAATTACACAATCACGTAAACAACATTATAATGAAAAGATACGTCATGCCATTAATCATGGCACTTGTGCCCCTGTTTGGTGCAGCACAGATAAGTTCGCTCGACGATATACGCACGGCACTTGAAAAATCCGCCGACACGCGGGTGCAGGAAAAAGTGTACGTGCACACCGACAACACCTGTTATTTTGTGGGTGATACGATATGGTACAAGGCTTATGTCACCCGTGCCGACGACCTCGGCTTTACCGACATGAGCCGTCTGCTTTATGTCGAGCTGCTCACGCCCGACGGACTGCTTGTAGAGAGGCAGCACATCATAATAAGTCCCGACGGCTACGGCAACGGCCAGTTCTGCCTCACCGATTCGCTTTATTCCGGCTATTACGAGGTGCGGGCATACACACGGTGGATGCTCAACTTCAACGTCTCCCACAAGCGGTTCAGCAAGAACGATGCCGACTTGTTCTACAACCGCAGTATGGCGGCCGACTATTTCCGCACATGGGACGGGCTTTACTCGCGCGTGTTGCCCGTTTTTGCCAAGCCCGCCAAGGCCGGCGACTATACTTACAAGCAGATGGTCTCGCGCCCCAAACAGCGCGTCATGAAAGCACCCAAGGCCGGACTTGAAGCCCGGTTTTACCCCGAGGGCGGCCATCTGATAGAGGGCGTGCCCTGCCGTGTGGCTTTCGAACTTACCGACCGTGAGGGTGCTGCCGTGTCGCTGAAGGGGCGTGTTACCGACGGCGATGCCACCGTGGCCGATGCCGACGCCGGATATATGGGCCGCGGGGTGTTTACGGTGACTCCGGGTGCCGGCCGCCTGAAGGCGCGGTTCAGCAGCCGTGGCAAGGACTACTCCTTCGATTTGCCCAAGGCCGAATCTGCCGGTGCCACCGTCATGCTTTCCGACGGTGTTCTCAATATACATTCGCGCAACCTGCCCGCCGATTGCCGTTATGGCGTGTCGATACTATGCCGTGGTGTGCTCTGCAGCTTCAGCGAAGTGGCTTTCGATGCCGACGGCCGTGCCTCGGTGGCCCTGCCCGCCGGCTTGCCCACGGGTGTCAACGATATCACGCTCTTCGACAGCCGCGGACGTATCATTGCCGACCGTCTGTTCTTTGTCAACAACCACGATTATGACGGCGGCCGTATGACCGTAGAGGGTGCAGGCACACGGGCGTATGCACCTTATGAGAAGGTGAACATCGGCATGAAGTGCGACGGTTTGCTCGAACCGGCACTGTTTTCCGTGTCCGTGCGCGACGCCGCCACCGACGACCCTACATACGATGACGGCAACATCATGACCGACATGCTCCTCGGCAGCGAGCTGAAGGGTTTCATTGCCAATCCGTCTTACTACTTTTCTTCCGATGATCCCTCACGTGTCGAGGCTCTCGACCTGCTGATGATGGTGCAGGGGTGGCGCCGCTACAACTGGACCGAACTGGCAGACACAGCCTGTGCCCGCCGGCGTTATGCCCCCGAGAAGTCACTTACGCTTGAGGGCACTGTCTACAAGATGTTGCCGCTCAACGAGGTGACGCCTGACGAAATTCCGTCGTGGGCATACGGCCTCGGAATGGCGGGCATAAAGGTGGAGGAAAATGCCGACACGTCATCGCCGGCCGATGCCGGCGATGTTGTTGGCTCTGACAACGGCGGCCTGTCAAGCACCGCCGACATGGACATTGCGGCAGAGCCCGATGTGCCGGTGTCAAATATAGAGTATGTGCGTATCGATGAGACTTATGCGGCCAACGGTGTGAATCACGGCGGACTGGACCACGAGGTTCTGGTAGAGGCCGAGGTTTCGTTCTCCGACGGCGTGGTGGGCGGTGTGCAGCTCACGCACGATGGCGGCCGCTATCTGTTTGATATTCCGCCGTTTTATGGCACCGCCATGCTCAACATGAAGGCTTACGAAGAGAAGGACTCGGTGAAGAAGAGCATGGAGTCGCGTCTTGATAAAACGGTATACAAGGAAGACGCCTATCCGGATTTTTTCGTGAAACGCGACATGATATATCCCGTATTCACGTCGAAGTACAGTTATTATCAGACGCATACGCCCGAACAGTCGGTTCACGGCGATGCCATAGGTGACTCCATCCTCTCGTCGCTGACCGACGAAGACCACCGGCTTGACAATCTCAAGGTGAAGGGAAAGAAGCGCGGCAAGCGGGCCATCAACTATAAGAAGCCGGCTTACGTATCCGATGCTTACAATATATACAACGACCTTACTGACTACGGATTGAGTTTCGGCATGTACGATATGAGGATGTTTCCGGTGCAGGTGGCGCGTTTCCTCTGTGGCAACATGGGGCGTTACAACCGTTACAACATTGCCGGGCGTATCGACCGCTTCACGTATTACCGCACGTTCAACCCCGACAGAAATATCAACTCGGCGGTTAGCGGCCTTACCAATGTGTGGACCAACCGCAACGTGCGGGCTTATCACAGCAAGTTGAAGTTGAAGAGCCTGCACAAGATACGTCTGTTCACCGACTACGAGCCGCGCAACGACGATGCGCCGATGGAGCAGGAGAGTGCCGCGGCCGATGTGACGGTAGAGATGGTGCCTTTTGCCGATGGCGGTGTCCAGCGGACGTTCCGCGACCGCCATATCGTGCTCTATGGTGTCAACGAGCCGGCCGATTTCTACAATCCCGACTACAGTCAGCGCCAGCCTGACGCGCCGGCCGACTATCGCCGCACGCTCTATTGGAATCCCAATGCGCGTACTGATGCCGATGGTCGTTTCTCCGCCACTTTCTTCAACAATGGCAAGGAAACACGTGTAAAGGTGTCTGTGGCGGGAATAACGGCGGATGGGAAGTTTGTTTATTAGAAAGCGACCACAGTCGCTTTCTAATAAAAGGAGTTACCGCTCCCTTCGGTCGCTCAGGAGTTAAAGGAGTTATCGCGGCTGCGCCGCTGAGGAGTTAAAGCCAATACCGGCATAAAG
>NZ_URNN01000104.1 GCF_900549175.1 uncultured Prevotella sp.
CATCAAACGTGGCATGTACGGAGACGTGAAACTTTAATTCTTAATTATTAATTTTCTTCCGCATTGCGTTCGGTATATTCCGTAGGCGACATGCCGAAATGCTTGCGGAATACAGTGGAGAAATGGGCCAGATTGCTGAATCCAACGGCATAAGCCACCTGCGTGACATTTATACGCCGCTCCTTCAGCAGGCGGGCAGCCTGCTCCAGACGGATATTGCGCAGGAACTCACTGGCCGGTATGCCCGTAAGCTCTTTCATCTTGCGGTGCAGCTGCGCTCTGGATATGCCCACCTCCTCAGACAGCATGTCCACGTTGAAGTCGCTGTTGCCCATGTTCTTGTTGATAACCTTCATTATCCTGTCCATGAGAGCCTCGTCGTTGCCCTTTACAGCCACATCCTGAACCTTCTCTTTCTGCTGTTGCATTCCGGAATACTTGCCCTTCAGCAGCAGGGCCTTAGCCATGAGGTTGTCTATAGTGCCGCGCAACTCCTCTATATCGAAGGGCTTGGTCAGGTATGCGTCGGCACCTTTCTCGAGACCCTCCAGGCGGTTGCCAACCTCACTCTTTGACGTGAGCATGATAACCGGGATGTGATTGAGGTTGACATTTGTCTTGATAAGACGCAACAGTGAGAACCCGTCCATCTCAGGCATCATCACGTCACTCACCACCACATCGTAGGGATTAGACAGCAACTCCTTGATGGCATCACGCCCGTTGCGGCATATACCGAAACGATAGAAGCGTGACAACTCCGAACTGACGTACTGGCCTATCTCCTCATCGTCATCGACCACAAGCACACGCCATGTGGTTTTCAGCGGCAATGCCTTGTCACCGACAGGTTTTCTTGCCGGCTTAACCGGCACCGATTCCATCTCCTCGGCCGACAGATGAGCCGTTCCAAGAGGAATTTTCACCGTGAATATGCTGCCTTTGGTGTCTTTTCTGTTCTCGGCTGTGATGACACCGTGGTGCATGTCGACCACCATCTTGCAAAGGTTGAGACCTATACCTGTGCCAACCACACCTTCGCGGCGGGTATTCTCCCCTTGATAAAAGCGGTCGAAAATACGTTTTCCACCATCGGCACCGAGACCGACACCATTGTCAACAACCTCAACAACGGCCCACTTGCCGTCACCGTCGATGACGTTGACCTCTATCTTTCCGCCGTCGGATGTATACTTGAAGGCATTGGAAAGCAGGTTTGACACCACCTTGTCGAAATTGACGGTGTCCACCCATACCGG
The DNA here is from genome assembly GCF_900549175.1 of uncultured Prevotella sp. GTDB lineage: Bacteria > Bacteroidota > Bacteroidia > Bacteroidales > Bacteroidaceae > Prevotella. The sequence goes on from NZ_URNN01000104.1 coordinate 1,260, forward strand.
CAGATGCTCCATGCGGTGGTTGAAGTGATACGTTATGCCGCGTTCTTTGGCCATATATTCATACATCTTGAATACGCCGCTGACAAACTTCACCATATCAGTTTCCCTGCACTTCAGATGCATCTGATGCTTGTCTATCTTCCGAACGTCAAGTATCTGGTTTACAAGTGTCAGGATACGCTGAACATTACGTTCGATGGTGGTCAGCTCCGTTTGAACCTCGTCACCCAACTGACACTTCTGAAGCTTACGCAACGGACTGAGAATGAGCGTGAGAGGCGAGCGGATGTCGTGGGTGGCATTGATGAGAAATTTCATCTTCTCCTCATCATTCTGTTCGCGCTTGCGCCGGGTATAGGTCATAAACACATAGCAGGCCAGCAGAAGCGCCGCCAGAATATACAGCAGTATGGCTACCGTCGACCGGTACCACGGGGCAAGCACCGTCACCGTAAACTTCGTGACTGGCGAATACGCCCCGTACGACAGCGCCCGCACTTCAATGGTATAATATCCCGGTTGCAGATGGTTGAATGTGATGGTGTTGTTACCCTCGCGGTTGCGTGTCCACACATTACTGCCGTTAAGACGGTATTCGAGGACGATATTCTCAGAATTACAGATATTGAGCTGCGAAAAACACATTGAGAATGTGTTGTCCATATATGACAAGGTGAAATGACGCGAAAACATCACTTCGGTGTCAGTCACCTGCGACCCGTTTGAAAGTGTCGTGGTATTCACCGGCACACTGCCAAGTAAGAAAGCCGTAAGCCGCAGCGAATCGACATGCGAGGCTATATTCACCACTTCCGAAGGCCTGAAAGCGGTAATGCCATTGTTTGTGGCAAAATAAATCTTGTCGGAATCCGTATGCAGTCCCACGCAGTTGACATACTCCTTCTGCATGAGTCCGTTACCGCTCACATAACTTATAAACTTCCGACTGTCCGCCTTCCACTGCCATATACCGAACGATGTGGCACACCAAATGTCGCCGCTGTTGTCCTGAACAATGTATGCCACCGATTTGCCTTCCAGCAGTTCGCCGCCCTTAAACAATCCAACCTTTTTCGTCTTACGGTCGTATTGATAAAGGCCATAGTTGGTGCCTATAAGTATATCGCCGTCACGTGTTTCACACAGCGACAGGCACATCACGCCGTTGAGCAGTTTGTGCCATCCCTGTGAGTGGAAACTGTCGGTGCTGGGGTCGTAAACCGACACGCCCGACGATGTGGCTATCCACACGTAGCCGCGGCTGTCGGGCATCAGGCTCATCACCCAGTTGTTGCCGATATAGCCTTTCTTGGGGTCACGCTTGGAAAAATTATAATTAGTCCACCGGCCTGTTGACGCATGACGGATGCAAAGTCCCTCGGCAAATGTACTCACATATACATTGCCAAACTTGTCCACGGTCATATCATTCATGCGGTCACAATCGTAAGTAAAGACAGACTCGGAGCTGCCCGTAAGGGGATTATACCGGTAGAGAGCGTCATCAGTGCCAAGCCAATAGTTACAGTTGCGGTCACGATAAATGAATTCGACATCAGGCGGACATTTCGGGTTGGCCACTACGGTGCCTTCGGCATCAAATCCGAACACACCGTTTCCCTGTACCGTACACCACACAATACCGTCATCACCCTCGCATACAGACGATACAGAGGTACCGAAACGGCGGTTTTGCATGGCAAAACTGAACGACTCGAACTGTGGTTGCTGGGCAGGTATGACCACCAGACCCTTCGACTGGCATCCCACCCACAGGTTATGATTGTTATCCTCGGTGATACTTACTATTTTCGCCTTGTCAAAATCTATCTGCTGCGATCTGAAAACTACACGTTCCAACCGCCTGCTTCCCGGCCTTATGCGGAAAAGTCCGTTGCCGCGCGTGCCGATGTATATATTGCCGTTACTGTCAAGAAAGCCGTCGGTGAGCAACAGTTCGTGATTTCCGATTTCAGATATGTCGATGCCGGCGTCTGCAAGCGTGCCGTTTCTGTATGTCATTATGCCACGCTGGCAGATGACGTACATTTCACCGTCACGCTCGACAAAATCCATCACAATTCCTTTCGACGACACCAGTACGCGCGGCTTCAAATCTGTTTTCAGATTCTTCACCGTCACCACCTTGCCGATACCGCTCTTCCACAAATTGCCATGACTGTCTTCCGTCATCCGTACCCAATAGCCCTCTTCTTCGTTTATCGTCATACCGGCGGGCACAGGTTTGAGCTTACGTTCATCGTGGTCAACAACCATCAGTCCGTAACCCGCCGTACCCACAAGCAAACGTCCGTCATGCAACTGCATTATGCAGTTCACACGCGGTTGCTGATCGGCTTCCGCTGGATAATGGATGAAGCTGTCTGTGGCTGGGTCATAGCGGTCGAGACCTTTCACCGTGCCCACCCACAGGTGCCCCTCGCTGTCGTTGAACAGGGCTGTGGAGGAGTTGAAACAAAGCGACCCTTTGTCATCAAGATTATTAAAATAGGATGTGAAAAGATATCCGTCGAACTTGTTCAGTCCGAACTCTGTGGCTATCCACATCTGTCCGCGGCTGTCCTGCAGCACACTCTGAATCATACTGCTTGTAAGCTGGTCGGTGACCGATGTGAAAAAAGACCCGGTCTTTCCCGTTACAGAAGCGGGAAGACCGAGTAGAATCACAGATATTATTGTTAATACAGTTCGTCTCATTAGGTAAACTTGCTATTCTTTGGCAAATTTACTATATTTTTTGATAATCCGGCACGTTCCGTCGGCCTTTTTTTCTATTCTTATTGTTAATCCTGCTCCAGAAGCCCCGCGCTTCCTGCCGTCAAGCCCGAATTCGGACACAGACACTACCGGCTGCGAACCGTCAAAGACTGCATTGACGGCATCCGCAGAAGTCACCACCAACGGCAGTTTCAGCATCTTTGTCGTACCGTTCTTGTCGGTAATGGAAAAACGCAGCTCCGTCTTGCCCTCCTTCAGTGCAGTGATGCTGTCGCCACTGATTTTGGCAATATTGGTGTTCATCACCGCATTGCGGCAAATCAATGCCACATCCCAACGGCTGCCGTTGTTGCAGACGAACTCCACCGTCAGCTTGGCCTTCTCCCCGGGAGCCATGACAAGTGTCTCTACGGGCGATGCCAGCTCTTTCAGCCCGTCCTGTACTATCGGCTGGCGTGAGGCATAATCGGCATACCAGTCGAAACAAGCCTGTGCGCAAGCCTCTCCGTCGCCATTGAAAGCGGGCACCACCCTGCCTTCATTTATATATGTATCAATATCTATATAACACGCCGTGCCGGAAAGTGTCATGGATATGTTACCGAAGTAATCCTTCATGGCCTTAAAGCCGCGCCCCCACGATGATGTGGTGGCCGTGGCCCATGTTCCCATGTTGCCCGGCACCCAGTCGCCATGCTCGTTGTAGTGGCCCTTGCCTTCCACCTCCGGACTCCAGTCCACCTCAGTGATGACTATCGGCCTGTCCATCACCACAGGCACGCTTTCCTTAAACTTTGCACAGACATACTGGTAGTTGGGGTTGTCGTCGCTGCTGCTGTACCATCCGGGATAGTCGTGGACGGCATAGCCGAAGTTGTCGAGCGGATCGGTCACGGGCACTTTGGCATACGACCTGTAATTGCTCTGCCACCCGCTTCCCGGCACCCAAATGATGCCCTTGAAACCGTTTGCACGAATCTTGTCCACCACCGGCTGGAAATAGTCGCGCAGGGTGTTGTCGGTGACAGTGCCGTCGGCGTTGGTGACATTGACGGGTTCGTTGGCCAGTTCGATGCTCAGATAGCCGGAATAGCTGTCCTTACGCACGTTGGTGTTCTTCGTGACAATGTCCCATACCTTTATAAGATAGTCCTGATAGTAGTCACCCACCTTCAGGTTCTGCGGGCATACTCCCGGCGGACGCATGATGACATACAGCCCTTTGCCGATGGCCGAACGGGCTATGGGGAAATATAGTGTCGACATGAGCGTGGTGAGACGTGTCTCGCTGAAGCGCGAGATGTCGGCCTCGCCACTCTCCTTGCCGTCACTCGGCAGATTGGGGTCGTTGGTCCAGCAGGGGTCGAGGTGCAGGCGAAAAAGGTTGCAGTAAGCCCCCTGGCTGTTGTCGGTGATGGCTGTGAACAACTTGGTAAAGTATTCACGGCAAGCCGCCACCGTAGATGTGTTGCAGGCATTTCCCCACCGGTAATTGTTGAAATAAGGACTCGGTGTGTCCATCACTCCATGCAGCACGTGCACCTGCCCCCCGTCATCAACCAGTTGGTTGCCTTCGACGTGGAGCGGACGCATGCCTTCCGGCTGGGCAAAGGCTGTCATGGCCATCGCCAAAGCCAGAATCAAGATGTAAGTCTTTCTCATAATCTCTTTATTGTTTTTGTTTTTCCGTCTTTTCCTGTTCTCTTCTCGATAATCACGCCCCTTGAGGTGCCTTTGACGGGCCGGCCGCCAATGTCGTAACGCTTAATCTGGCGCACGCCGGCATCGCCGTTGTCACATGGAACGTCGGCCTCCACTTCATGTACGCCGGAGGCATCGGTGCGGTTAAGCCTTATGTCGGCCATCACAGCATCGGCCCAAGGTGCATCGGCCGTATAGAAACCTATACTCACAGGCGTGGCTGCAGCCACTGTAAAGGATAGCGTGCGCACAGAAGCCCCACTGAAAGCGTTTGAGGCCGAATTGCCGATATTACACGATGGCGTCACCGTTTCGGTTGCCAGCACCTCGCCTGTAGAGACATTGGTCACACGCACCGTCACCGGGCCGGCCGAAGGCATGTTCCAGTTGCACACGGTATAGTCAAGCGAATAATAAGCCGGGGTGAGCAACACCCGCACCGCCGACTCCCCACCGCCATACACGGCACTGCCGGCATCTGTCTGCCCTGTCTTGTTGCGTATATACAGGCCGAGGTCGAAATCGCGCGGACTGCCCGTCATCTCAAGCACACGGCAGCCGGACACGAAACCTGTCTTACGGCCCACCCTGCTCTCGTCACCGTCGGATGTAACCCATCCAGCAGGCACGCCGCCTGCAATGAAATCGGCAGAAAGATTCATCTGCCCTACCTTCACCATCGATGTAAGTGAAGCCGTGGAAGAGGCCGAACCGCCGTCAACATCGGTGGCAACCACCTTCAGGCTGTGCTGCCCTTTGGAGAATGTTTTTGTCCACACCATTTCGTAAGGCTTTTCGGTGACCTCACCTATCAGTTTGCCGTCGCCGTAGAATGACACTTTGGCTATGTCGCTGTTGTCTGATGTCACATCGGCCGTTATCCGCACACTATGCTCACCGACAGCCGTGCCCATGGTGTAGAGACATGTTCCGGACACGGGAGCGGAAATGGCCACCCTCGGCACTTTCATGTCGAGTGAGAAACGGCTGCAGAAACGCCATATCTCATCGCCGGTAAGCACACCGTAGTCGTTGGATATCCAGTGCCCCTTGTCGGCAAGCTCCATCAGCACAACCTCGGTGCCGTCGTCACCCGAGCCATAGACATGGCGCGTGATGTGGGGCGCACCGCGATAGTTGTGCGTCACGCGGGGCGTGGCGGAACAATGGTTGCGGGCCACCCAGCCGTCGATGAAACCCTGCACACGGCTGAAAGGCACCACATCGTCGCCGGTGCCATGAGTGTGGATGATGGGCACGGGACGTGAACTGGTGAACTCCATTCCGCCCATGGGATAGCCGCTGATGGGGGCGAAGGCCGCTATCTTGTCGGCAATCAGATTCATGCAGTGATACGTGAACATGCCACCCATGGAGAAACCGGAAAGATAGACACGGTTGCGGTCTATCTTGTAGTCGGAAACCATCTTTTCGATTATGGCATTGACAAATTCGACATCGCTATTGCCGGAGATGTCCCACGCCTTGTTGACTCCCTGCGGAAACACTGTGACAAACTTGGCCGTGTCGGCCACGCTCTCTATCTGCAGCATGCCGCTCTGATAGGCGGCATCCTGATTCATGCCATGGCAGGAGATTAGCAACGGACGGTTTTCACCCAAATCGGCAGGCACATATTTCAAATAGCTGCGTGTGGTACCGCCCACGCTGATGTCATCGGCCGACACACCGACGGGCACCGCCGCCAGCATCATGGCCCAAAATACCTTTTTTACTTGTAGTAGTTTTATCATAAAGTTAATCAGTTAAAGAGTTTTGGTTACGTTTGTTCATAAGCGTGACAAAAGTAGTGTCTTTCCGTCGAAACAGCTTTATAATATGTCTAAGTTAGTTTTATATTTGTTTCATCATGACCGTACACGCCGTTTAACCGGTATGCGGGGCAGTGTGACAAAGGCGTAATTGGGATGTGTAACAAGCCTGATGACAAAAAGAAATGAAGCCCGCCAGACCGAAACCACGGTCTGGGGACTCCACTCACCTACATACTTCGCTTGAATTTTAATCTTCACCTTCCGGCATATCTAATCTGTGTGATTCAGGAATGGCAGCCTGTCAACACGACAGGAAGCATCCGTCCATATCAAACTGACTACATAAAACTAACTAACAATTTGTATATGAAATTACTAAACACTTATTCTATCTCAATATTTTCTTTCCACGATGTATGAACACTCCGTTTTTCGGATTGTCTACACGCTGGCCTTTCATGTTGTACCATGCGTTGTCCTCACGCACCTTCTGTTCTTCGGTCTCCACTGTGCTGATGGCATCGGTTCCGTTGTCGATGGTGAAGATGTAAGTGGAAAGGCTGCGTCCCGGGAAACGGAACGTAAGTTCGTCCGTCGGCTCGCTGATGTCAAGCGTGGCCTCGGCCACCACAGCGTCTTCAGTGCTCTGTATGCGTTTGCCGCCTTTCACCTTATAGGGCAGCTTCATCTTCAGATTATAGTCGCGCGGCAGGGTGTCTATGGCCATCACGATGAGTGAGTCACCCTTGATGTACGAGGAGAACTCCACCGGTGCATTGGTGCGTTCGGCCGCTGACGAAGAATAACCGAGACGTGTGGCACCCGGAAGATGCTTCGCGAAATGTGACATTATGAGGCCGCGGCGCAGGAGCTTACCCTTGTCATTGCCCGGCTGCACCGTGGCGTCACCGGAACCAATGAACGACCAGTGGGCTATCATATACCAATATATATATGCAGAGGCATTGGCCAGCATCGACTCGTTGAGTTCTTCGGCAAAGAGTAGTTCCTCATGCCATGTGGGCAGGTCAATCACCCTGTCGGCTCCTGTCTTCTCGCCACGGGGGTCAAAACTGTGTTCCGTCATCCATGTCTCCTTACCCATATTCAAGCCCTTGGTGGCCACGGTCTTCATATTGTTCAACGGCGGATTGCCATAAAGGTGGCCGCCGAGTATCTCTATGTGCTGGGCCGTCTCGGGGTCGTCGAGCAGTGCGTCACTATAGCTCGGTGTGAAGTTAAGGCTCTCTGCGCTGATAAGCTTAACGCCGAACTTGCTCTTGTTGAGGCGCTTGGCGTATTTCAGCACAAGTTCGTGCAGTTCTTCGGGGGTATAGAGACAACCGCTGTAACCGACCCACCAGTCGGGTTCGTTCTGCAGTGCCACGGCATCTACGTTCACTCCGTTGTTGGACATATAGGTAAGGAACGTATTTAGCCATGGGAAAAAGTCTTTATAGTTTTCGGTCTTCAACTTGCCGCGCTCTCCGCCCACGGAGCCGTCATCGTTGGTCACCTGTCCGCCGCTCGCACTGTTGTTCGTTTTGTATACGGCTGGGGGTGACCACGGTGTGCCGAAAACGATGGCGCCATACTCCTTTGCCCGTTTTGTCACCGGCAGATAGCCGTTCCAGTCGTAGATGGGATCCCACCACTCTTCCTTGACATCTCCCACAAGGTTGGGTGATATCTCCATACGCAATATGTTAAGCCCCACCTTGGAGTCAGGTCCGTAGAGCATGTCGATTACTTTCGTGTCACGTATCGGCTCCATAGCTCCGAAGCAGGCGGCAGCACCGAATCCGGTCACTGTCTGGTAGCGGGTCGTGTTGACCGTGAGCTGAAGCGTGGTCAGCGACGGGTCGGTCTCCGGAGCCACCTTCGTTTCCTGAGCGTTTGCATGAACTGCGGCAAACAGAACTGCCGCCAACATAAATTTCATTTTCATAATTCCATTCATATTTTTCTTCGGCAGCAAAGTTAATCCTTTAACTTCTCATTGGCTTCTCTGCTCGTCCAAACTTGTTTTCTTTTTGTAACAACAGTGGTTTTCAAAAGACAAAAGTCCCCGTTCGAGGACCTTTACCGGATATTTATGCACCAAATCAGTCTGAAAAGGCAGCATAAGAACCCGTCGGCGGAATTATTGCCGTGACATTGTCCTTTTTGTGGTTCATCCGACATTTCGAGTGATATATTAACGCTCAATGGCACAGTCATGCAATGGTAGGGGCAGAACTTGTTTTTGCCCGCCACACAAAAAAACAACCGACTTCATATTATCGCGGTCAAAGACAAGACTATGACCCTACCATTGATACGATATCTGGGGGTAACATATATTCACTATCCATCACTCCAAATGTCTGATGAACCTGTTTTTAGACAGAAAGACATAAAAAACATATTGGGGTATGGAAATAAAGCTTCCTACTAATTTAGCAACCATAATTCTGCTGGAATACAAAAGTTTTTGTAATTTTGCAGACATTATAACAAGTGTAGTCAAAACAACACATAATGACACTTAATTACGACGTACTGGTAATCGGCGGCGGACACGCCGGATGCGAGGCCGCCACGGCCGCGGCAAACATGGGCGCACGCACATGTCTGGTGACGATGGACATGAACAAGATTGCGCAGATGAGCTGCAACCCGGCTGTGGGAGGCATAGCCAAGGGACAGATAGTGAGGGAAATAGACGCGCTCGGCGGAAAAATGGGACTGGTGACCGACGCCACGGCCATACAGTTCCGCATGCTCAACCGCTCGAAAGGACCTGCCGTATGGAGCCCGCGGGCACAATGCGACCGCGAGAAATTCATCTGGCAGTGGCGCACGGTTCTCGACAACACGCCCAACCTCGACATCTGGCAGGACCAGGCCGACGAGCTGATTGTGGAAAGTGGCAGGGCCGCCGGTGTGCGGACGATATGGGGAGCCGAACTGAGGGCGCGCTGCGTGGTGGTGACGGCAGGCACCTTCCTCAACGGACTGATGCACATCGGGCGCCGCATGGTGCCGGGTGGACGCATTGCAGAACCCGCCGTACCCCACTTCACCGAAAGCATAACGCGCCACGGCATTGTCTCGGCACGCATGAAGACGGGCACGCCGGTGCGCATAGACCGCCGGTCGGTGCATTTCGAGGATATGGAAATACAGGAGGGCGAAACCGACTTCCACCGCTTCAGCTTCATGAGCAGCGGGCGCAAACTGCAGCAGCTGCCATGCTGGACATGCTACACCAACCGCGAGGTGCACGACACGCTGCGCGGCGGATTGGCAGACTCGCCCCTGTACAACGGACAGATAAAAAGCATCGGACCGCGCTACTGCCCCTCGATAGAAACGAAACTGATGACGTTTCCGGACAAAGACCTGCACCCGCTGTTTCTCGAACCGGAAGGCGAAAACACAAACGAGATGTATCTCAACGGCTTCTCGTCATCGCTGCCGATGGATGTGCAAATAGACGCGCTGCGCAAAATTCCGGCTCTGCGCGACGTGAAAGTCTACCGGCCGGGATATGCGATAGAATACGACTTCTTCGACCCAACGCAGCTGAAACACTCTCTCGAATCGAAGATAATCGGCGGACTGTTCTTTGCCGGGCAGGTGAACGGCACCACAGGATATGAGGAGGCGGCGGGTCAGGGACTCGTGGCCGGTGTAAACGCCGCCCTCCAGTGCGGAGGTGGCGAACCTTTTGTGATGCACCGCGACGAGAGTTATATCGGCGTACTTATCGACGACCTCGTGACAAAGGGTGTAGACGAGCCTTACCGCATGTTCACATCAAGAGCCGAATACCGCATCCTGCTGCGTCAGGACGATGCCGACGCCCGACTGACGGAGAAGGCCTACACCCTGGGGCTGGCAAAACGCGAACGTTACGACCACTGGATGGAGAAGAAAGAGGCCATCGGGCGCTTCGAGCATTTCTGCAACTCGACATCAGTCAAGCCGCGCGAAATTAACGACGCTCTCGAACGTCTCGGCACCACTCCACTCCGCGAAGGCTGCAAACTGACAGACCTCATCAGCCGCCCGCAGCTGGACATAAAGAAACTGGCTGAGTTGGTGCCGTCGTTGAAGGAAGCCATGAACGCCCCGGCGGACAGAAAGGAGGAAATAGTGGAAGCGGCAGAAATACGCATCAAATATAAAGGATATATAGAACGTGAACGGATGGTGGCCGAAAAGATGCACCGTCTGGAGGACATCAAGATAAAGGGGCGGTTCGACTATTCGTCGATGCAGCAGCTCTCAACAGAAGCCCGGCAGAAACTCGAACGCATCAATCCGGAGACACTGGCACAGGCGAGCCGCATACCGGGCATATCGCCGAGCGACATAAACGTCATGCTGGTGCTGATGGGAAGATAATGCAGCCAAAGCAGAACGGTCTGACCAATACTGCACGCAGCAATTCCGGCAGGAGCGGACAAGACCGCAAGGCAAGGGTTTCACGTGAAACAATCTGATAGAACAAATATTTATAAATAACTGAGTATGAACAACAAAACATTAATGGAGAATCTGCGATGCATACCGGATTTTCCGCAGAAGGGAATAAACTTCCGCGACGTAACAACACTTTTCAAAAACCCGGAGTGCATGCACATAATGATCGATGAGCTCTACGAAATCTACAAGGACAAGGGCATCACAAAAATCGTCGGCATAGAAAGCCGCGGATTTGTTCTGGCCTCTGCCCTCGCCGTCCGTCTCAACGCCGGCGTGGTGCTGTGCCGCAAACCGGGCAAACTGCCTGCCGAAACCGTACAGGAGAGCTACACGAAAGAATATGGCAGTGACACCATCGAAATTCATAAAGATGCCATAACATCGGATGACGTGGTACTGCTGCACGACGACTTGCTGGCTACGGGCGGCACAATGAAAGCTGCCTACAATCTCGTGAAAAAGTTCGCGCCCAAGCAGACATACGTGAACTTTATCATCGAAATCACCGACGAAGGCCTGCACGGGCGAGATCTGTTCAAAGATGAAACAGAAGTGACAACACTGATAACGGTGTAGAAACGCTTTTGAGAAGTTAAGGATTCAAGGAGTTAAGGAGTTAAGGAGTTAAGGAGTTAAGGAGTTAAAGGGAGTTAAGCCAAATGCAGCAAGATTCACCGAGAAGCTAAGGAGCAAAAGACAGGGCGTTCAAAATTTGGGAAAAGCATACCTTTTTTGAACGCCCCGCAGGGGCAGCAAGCACATAGCCCGGGGCAGAGCGAAGCGGCACCCCG
>NZ_URNN01000105.1 GCF_900549175.1 uncultured Prevotella sp.
TCTACCTCGACGAAACCGTGATGCGCATGTGCTACACCCACCGCCGCGTGTTCGTGCAGCTGGCCATGCAGCTGGCTGCCGAGGGAGACAACAATAAGGCTGCCGAGGTGCTGGCCTATGTCGACAAGAACGTACCGAGCTACAACGTGCCTGTCGACTACGAGTCCGGTTCGCTTGACGAAGCCCGCGTATACTCTGCCATAGGCAATAATGCCAAGGCAATGGAGATAGTCAAACAGCTGTGGAAACGCTCCGAGCAGTATCTCAACTGGTACCTCAGCCTCGACGGCATGCGCTTTGCCAGCTCACAACGTGAATGTATGCTCCACTTCCATGTGCTGCAGAACGCGGCCATGATAGGTTCCGCCGCCGACAGCAAATGGGGCGAGAAGAAGATGGAAGAACTCGAGAATCTGATCAACGCATATCACTCAAAGGGCGGATCGTTCGGAGAATAATACAGACGTTATGATAATAGAACAGCCGGCTATGTGGTTGCGTTGGTTATATCCAAGAGCAACATGGAGAATGGACAAGCACGAGAAAGCGGTATATCTGACTTTCGATGACGGCCCCATACCCGAGGCCACTCCGTTCATCCTCGACACTCTTGCCGAGTTCGGAATCCACGCCACATTCTTCATGGTGGGAGACAACGTGAGAAAACATCCGGAACTGTATCGCCGTGTGGTGGAAGAGGGGCACCGTATAGGTAACCACACCTTCCACCACATGGGCGGTTTCAAACATTCGGTGAAGACTTACAACGCCGATGCTGAACAGGCCAACGAGCTGCTGCACACCAACCTGTTCCGTCCGCCTCACGGATGGATGCGTCTTGACCAGTACATCTGGCTCGGGCGCAAGTACCGCATAGTGATGTGGGATCTCGTAACGCGCGACTACTCCAAATGGATGACAGCAGATGACGTTCTCGCCAACGTGAAACGCTATGCCCGCAACGGCTCCATCATCACGTTCCACGATTCTCTGAAAAGTATCGAGAAGTTGCGCTTCGCCTTGCCGGAATCCATCAAGTGGCTGAAAGAACAGGGGTACAGCTTCAAGACGTTCGAATAAACAAATAAATTAAGAGAGAGTGTGTCAAAATGCAAAGGGAACAACTTGTAGGGACATATTGTTGTATTTGTCCGCGAAATAGCCGTTGAATATCAGCACGTTACTAACGGACAAATACAAGAATATGTCCCTACAGGTTGGGAGAATTGAATTTTGACACCCCCTCTTTAACTCTTAACTTCCCGTTCCGCCGCTTCCGGCGTCGCATCTTTCAGTATCACGGTTTTGTCGGCATCGAGAAGATAAAGTACCGGCATTGCAGGCAAACAGTAAAGGCCGCGGCCATTTATGGCTCCTTTGGCATCATGTCCCACAATCCAGTGCTGCGGCATTTTGCCCTTGGTGCGTTCCCACACCTCACGGTTGCTCTCGGTGTCGATGGCAAGCACCGTCAGACGGCCCTCACCCTGCAGTTCGTCCAACACCCCATTGGCGGCCAACGATGCCGTTATTTCGGCGCAATGCTCACATTCCGGATCATAGAACACCAGAAGCATCCTGTCAGCCGACTTCGTGCCGTAAAGCGTGTGACGACGCCCGTCACGGCCGGTATATTCGAAATCGGCAGCCCGCATACCCGGCCTGTTTTTCAACGCCATGCGAAGTAAACTACGGGCACGCATCTTCTCAGTGTCATCCAGTACCGTGGCCGCTGTCTGACAGTTCAGGAAATAGATGAACAAGTCTTCATTACGCATGGGAGAATTGGGTTCTGAAAGATACTTCTCCGCCAGTTCGGCAAGCAACAGAAACGCCCCCTTGTCTGTCTCAGCCTTCCCCATAAGCAAAACCACCGCCTTTTCCGCAGAGGCAGGCGAGGCATACGGCAACAGATAAACGAAGTTAGAGAAGTTAAGTTCGAGAAAATCGCGGTCGTGACTTCGCAGTGTGTCGCCGAAGTCCATGGTATCCCAAAAATGTTCCACCACATAAGCAGAGCGCTCGGATGAACTCTTGAGCGTTGACGGAATAGCCGGCAACGGCAGTTCGCCACCGTCTCCCATGGAGGCAGGCTTACTATCCGCATTGCGTGCATCTGCCGCACCATTTACTTTGCCGGCGGCGCCGCCACCACCACCATCCGACTTCCTGCCGCAGCCGGCAAACGCCAACGCTACGGCAACAATCCATACCAGCCGCATCATCTGTATTTTACGATTATTGGCATGCTTCATGCTTATTTCACACATCTTTCATACTATTCAACGTCACGCACACAACGCACGTGAATAGCTGTTCCGTTTTGAGGTGAAAGGGCATAAGTATGCGAACTTGCAGCCACAAGGAAACGCCTCTCATACGTTCCCAATGCATATCCGTATAAATCAAAATACTCTTGTGTACACGACAGCACCGTACCGGATGTTATAACCCCGAGATTGCGCATAATGGAAATCTCCTTCTGATTGGGCACACGCCAGTTGGTATATCCGCCATAGGGCTTAGTGCCACTGTTGAGACCACTGCAAGGATTATTGTTGATTGCTCTTATAATATTATCGTTACTATTGTTGTAAGTTACCGCCACATTCTTACTTTCCTCAGCATATTGAAACTTTCTGGCACACATATTATATTGCTGGTTGGTAATGTCGTGGATTGGCAACGGTTTGTCACGGTAAGGCCGCACCGACCGTGCATCGTAATGAGAAAGCGACACTATACGGTTTTCGCTGTCATGTTCAAATGCCGGAGTTGTGCCGTCATTATCTGTGTCATTGTCCACCTCCACTATCATCAGATTGGTGCCGAGATTGCGCACGCAGCGCACTTCCCAAAAACCGTTGGTAAAATCTTGAGTGAAATCACTTACCGAAAGACCCTCCATGCCCCACACCACCTTACGGTTGCTGGCATAAGCCTTGAAACGAGTGTTATAACCCTTGTCACTATGTTTATTCTTTGGTTCACCATCAGGATAATACAGTTTATTCCCCACTCCCGCATAATCCATAAACGGTGTGGTAAGCGAGTTGCGACCGAGAATAACACGCAGATACTTAGCCGTGGTAGGTATATACCACCTCACTTCTTCCGGGTCTATTATCCCGTTGCCGTTGTTGTCACGATTTCGGTTAGTACAGGCATTGGCAGCCTCCATGAACTGCTGCTTATCACGTATTTTGCCTTTTCTATTGTAATAGTAGCCACCCGGTTGAGGTTCATAGTCGGTACTGAAACCAATGTTATAATCCGACATGCCACCGGTATTGTCTGTCGCTGCCGCTTCAGCGTCCGTAAGGGTTGTCACCAGTTTCGGCACCGTAAGCACATGGTCGCTTTCACTCGGCAGCGTATATGCCGCTATGTTCGCCCCCTGTGTATTCACGGCTCCTATAGTCTGCACCTTAGTGGCGTCAAGCACCTTCTCCCATTGGTAATCAATAAGTCCGGCCCAATTCACATAATGCAGATAGTTGTTCCTGCCGTTACTTTCTGATTCCACATGGCGTGACGCCGCCCTCAGGTTCAGGCCCCGGCTTTCGTTCAGATGCTCCACTCCCAATGCCCCTATGTCATCGGCCATGTTCACATTATAATACGTCTGGATGGACTTCTGCGAGAAAGAATACTTCGACACCACATACATGCTCTCCCTGTCGGGAGATATGCGGCGGTTCACCTTTATCCAGCAATAGCGCGACGGCTGGTTAACATACTTCTTCCACCTGCCGCCACGTTCGTCGGAGCTTTTTTCATACACATTCTCGTTCACGTGCACGGTATACCATCTGTCGCCGGTATCTTTCTTGTCCGTATCCCCCTTAGAGTGCGGATGCCCATCCAGGTCAATCATCTCCGTAATCTTTATAACCTTGTCGGGATCATACTTGGCAAGCACATCCTGTCCCGTAGTGGGGATAAACTCCACCCAGTTATAGTATATCGCATCAAAATCGTTATAGTTGTTCTCGTTTATATCATAAAGCTTTCCGTCTTCATAAGCCTGTATTATAAAGCCGAAGCCATTGCCTATCTCCTTGTCAAATCCGGAACGCTCGGCATTTGACAGACAGACATTGAACACCCCATAGTGGGCGTCAAGATCGTAAGTGGCTCCGGTGATGCGCGTCACCGTACCCTCCATGCCCGGCACCGTTTCGTCTGCAAGCGAACTGCTGTACGCCTCCACATATATGGAGTTGGCACCGGCTATATGCACGTTGTATGTATAGTCGGTATTGCGCCGGCACTTGAAATCGCGAGCCTTCCCGGCTTCACTGTCACCCTCGCAATATCCCAAATGCACGGTAAACACGGCATATCCGAAAGTTGTCTCGCCGTGGGCCACATCCTCCGGATTACGGTCCTTTATGTTACCCGGTGTCACATGACAGCGTATATCCACAAATGTTGCCGTATTGTTGACATCCCATTCCGGGTTGGGGCACAGGCTCTTGTATATGCCCGTGTTCACTCCCCTGCTGCCGTCATCCCCGGTTACGGTCTTATATTCCGCCTCACGGTCATTATATGTACTTATCCCATCGAGTCCCTCATGCTTGTTCTCCATCTGATAGAAATCGAAAGTATACACACCGGCAGTCTCCCCTTTTTCTATATACGCCGTACCAAAAGGCTTTGTGTCTTCCAAAGCATTGGCAGTATTGTCTTGGGCCGTTACGGTCATATCGGCCACATTGCGGCGGTTCAGCTCGTCAACGACATTGCCGTCTTCCTTTCCCGAACGCTCATAAACCCAGCTCTCCTTCGGCACATTCCTCACACAGTAGCTCTGCGGCACAATGTCCACACCATTCTCAGGAATGAGATTGAAGGTGATGTGTGACACCAGCCTTCTGAGGTGTATCGACCCGGGCAGTGTGTATGTACCCTTGCCGGTGGTGGGAATGTATACAGGCTGTGCGTTTTTGCTGTCTTCCCAGTCCACAAGCCCATGATTCAAGTCGTTCTCATAATACACCCCGCACATGGGAAGCACATCAAGCGGCATCGACACGCTCGTCTGTCCGTCCACCACCGGTGCCAGCACCGATATGGCGCAAAATTTTTCCCACGTGTCGGCCTCTTCGAGGAACGTCCGCAGAACGCCCTCCTCGTAAGTCACCGTGCCGTCTGCTGCCACATTGTATTTACGTGCCTTGCTTGTACCTTCGATGTTGGCCACGGCGGCTATGTAGCTCGGCCCCGACTTTGCCGTCAGCTTTATCTCGTGCAGCACATGGCTGTCGGTATGGCTCGGATTGATGAGCACGGCATCACTCGTGGCCTCGCCGGTGGTGGCACTGTACACGCGCAGCCACAGCGACGTCACACGGTTGGCATGGTCATCGGGCAGTTTGGAGCGTGTCTGCACCTGCATTTCGGGCACCACCACCCTCACGCTTATCTCGGCCGGCATCCCCGCCGTGGTGAAGTCAAGTTCCGGGTCGGCATCGCTGCACGAGCACAGCATCACCGCCGCCAGCACTGCCGCCAGCAGCGCCGCCAGTTTATAATATGCAAATGTGTAACTCTTCTTCAACGGTTTCATATCATTGCTTCGATATTATTCAAATGTTATATCCCCCGCCGTGCGTTCATCCCACGGACACACCGTATAGTTGATTGTGATGTTCCTGTTGGGATTGTCGGGCGACCCCGTAAGCTCAAACCTGTATATATGGTTGCGCAATATATAATGGTATTCATCGGTAATCACAGGCGTGCTGCCGCCGCCATAGTCGGCCATGTCGACTATATATCCCAACAGCGTGGGGTCGCTGCCCGGTTTCCTTATTTGCAACTTTACCGCCGGCCGCAGCACGTCGCCCGGTGTCATCAGTTTGCTCATGTCAAACTCAGGCACATACACCGCCCACACCGGCCGTCCTGCATCATCTGTTCCCGCGGGCTGCATTTCGAGGTCGGCGGCCTGCTCCGGCGTTATGGCGGGCAGTGTGGGCGTGTCCACCTGCCGGTCCTCCACATCCCAATAGGGATTGTTTTTCAGATCACATATCAGCGTGCCCGTCTTGTTATACCGCGACACCGAAGCCACCTTCACGCCACAGTCGGCATCTCGCTTGCCCGCATACAAATTGTCTATTATCTCTATCTTGGCCACCGCCCTAAGCATCATTATCGGATCGGTCTCGGTGGCTATCTCCAGCTCCGTGCCGCTCTTTATGTCACTGCCCGTCAGCGTAAACTCCTTCACTCCGCACATGGGTATACCCTTGCGGCCGTTTTTATACGGTTGCCAGGGCGCAGCCGGCAGCGTGTATGGTTTCTGCCGTGCCTGCTCCACCACATCGCCGACTGTGGTTACGTCTTTCTCCAGCGACAGGTTGTCGTATTCATATCCGAAACTGCGCCAGTTGGCGAGTATCATAATGGTATATTTATCTTGAGCCGCGGGGTTCTCCTTCAGTGCCGCAGACACCGAAATCATTCCCTGCAGCGTGTATAGTCTTTCTTTGGTGTTGTCGACTTTCGTCACCGCCAACGGAACAAAACGCTCCGCGAACACCATATCTGTGGTGCCGCCGGCAGTGGCTGTCTCCTTGAATATCAGTATACTGTAATCTTCGTCCTCTATATTTATACGGTTTTCCTCGTCGGTGTCTTCATCGTTCGACAGTTTCGGGGCGCGCGTAACACTGCCCTCACCTGCATATCCTGCCGTGATGTTCAGTGTGACTGGCACATCAGCATATTCGGTGCCGTCGTGAGAACCGTTGCCAGCCACGCCGTCATTGCCTGCATCACACGACACAAGCGAGAGCGCCACTGCCGCCATCAGCATCAGGCGGCACACGACATCCTTATATGACGTTATACCAACAATTCCCATAGCCATCACTATGTCACTTCTCAAACAATCTTCCTGAATTCTATCCGTCAATCATCTTACATATCATTGTACATCAACCGGTACCCTCACCACTCTCCACGAATTGATTATGATGGTTGCTTCGAGCCATTGGTGGTTGGAGTCAAGCAGAAAGACCATGTTGTATTCGTCTTGTCTGTCGAGATACTCCTGATTGCTCATGTTCTTGTTGTAGTAACCCTTGGTGAGCATCACCCAACTGAATATGTTCTTTATCTCGAGCACTTTCCTGCCGTCGCGCGTATGCACCGACAGCCCGGGACTGTGGGATGCCATCAGGCGGCTGACGGTGATTTCGGCCACCACGGTATTCCTGGCCGTCACCACACCCTCTTCAACCTCCACGTCGGCCTCGCCGCTGTACTGTGTCCACGCCTCATAGCGCACGGAGTCGGCCGTCACGCCGCCTGCAGCGGTCAGCGCGTTGTTGCCGCTGTCGAGCCATGCGTTGCTGTCCTCTATCTTGAAGACAAAGTCATCACAGTCAAGCTCCGCACCCTTCATCTGCTGCAGCACTATGCGGAACACATTTGTGTCTTTCGTCAGCGGCATGGTGCACGTATACTCGCCGCCGTCTTCCATCGGCGGCAGCGTTACGTCGAGGTTGCCGTAAAACAGCGGATGCAGGTCTTCATCGCAGTAAGCCCTGCCGTCTGCACCGGTCTTGGTGTTGAGCCGGCAGGTCATGTCGCCGAGGTCTGACCGCGTACGGCCGCCCACGGTAAACGACTCGCCGCCGTCAAGCCCGCACCACGCCACTATGTGATAGTCGCCGGGAGCCAGCGGCAGGTCGAGGGCATAACCGGCCGCGGCGAGATGTTCGCCGCGGTCGGTGCCCTGCCACACAAGATTGCCGTCGCCGTCATAGGCATATACCGCCACCGACTTCACTTCGTGGGCGAAGGCGTCGGCGTACTTCATATTGTAGTCATAACGGAACTTCAGGCGGTACACCGCCGAGCAGTCACCCTCGTCGTCGTAAATCATGCCGTTGCACGATGTCATGAGGGTGAGCGCCAAAGTAGCTACAACAAACAACAGCATCCGGTAAATGCCGGTATATGATGGCTTCTTCATCTTGTCTTATAAAAAATTAGTTTGTTCTTATACAAAAATCCGTTCAAGCTCCTGCCTTATTTCAGGTCAACAGTGCTCTTCACCACGCGCCATGACAGCACCTTGATGCGGGCTGCGAGGTAAGACTCGTCCATAACGGGGTTCTCGGGAACAATCACCTCGTCGGGGTTGTACACCGGTGTACCCAGACCGGTAACGCTCTGCAGAGCCACCTGATAAGAGTGGTTGCGCACAATGCCTATATAGCCGGGCTTATCATCAGATGTTGCAAGGTGACGGATGTCTGTGAAGTAGTATGTCTTGCCCTCTTCCCAAATCTTTGCAGCACCGAGATTTTTAAGAGCGGTGTTGACAGCAGCAACATCAACAGAAGCTGCTTCAGTACCGCTTGTCAGATAGAATGTATAAGATGTGTTGTTCTTTACAGCATCTGTAAGCACGGCAATATTCGTCTTTTCGGGGAAGCAGATCATGTCGGGAGTGATCTTGGTGCGAGTGGTACCACCATCTGTGGAATAGTAGATGGTAGACAGGTTGGCCATATTCATCAGCACACCATCCTTAGTGGTACGCACACCCTTCCACTCCGCCAGAGTGACGGCATTACCGTTCTTGTCAACCAGCTGTGCAGCCACTACAATCTTTGTCGGCTTCGTGGGAGCGGCGGCGGTATTTCCGTTGGGGTTGGCGTTCTCCTGAATGTAGACGTAGTTGATGTCGCCTGCTTCTTCTGTACCGTAAATCATGTCATCGTTAGCGTCGAGACTGCCCACCTTCTTTGTTGCTGCTCCAAAGTTACGGTTGATATAGTCTTCATCTGTAAGAACGGGGTTCATAGCCCAGAACGAGCGGAAGTAGTTGGGCCATGTCCAGTTCACTATGCCAAGGTCGTTGTCGCTCCATGCAGCATTGATGTTCTTGAAGAGGTAAGACTTGGCTGTCTCTGTGGCAACATCCCATCCGATGAACTTCACATAAAGGCGCTTGTCCACGTTACCCGACTTGTCTGATGTCTGGTCGGTGTAGTAAAGCTTTTCGCCGTTGACAGTGATATCGCCTTCAGTCTCTTTGTAAGTCATGGCCGAAGCCACGCTCACCTTGGCAAGCACGCGCTCCACGTAAACGTCCACAGGACTGTTCGATGCAGCTTCTTCTGTAGTTTTGAAGTAAGGCTTCACGTCCTCCACTTCCATCTTCTTCGCGCCGTCTTTAGAATAAACGCTGCTGCTCATCACAAACTTATTCTCTGTTTTGGCAAGACGGTAGTCGTTAGTAACTGCAGCCAATTGGCTCAACGACTTCGAGGAGTTGTCTGTAGGAGTTGCATTAAGTATGGCCACCATCTTATCGGGAATCTGGTCTCCCTGCTTGGTGTTGATGACCACCTGTGCCGTCAGTATCTTCTCCTCGTTAGGCATATTATCGCTATTCCCCGCAACAGGTGCAGAATAATAGTTTACCATTGTGCCGTTTTGGTTCACCACGTTGGCAGGTTCGCCTGTAGAAGTGAAAAAGTAGAATACGGCTGAGGTAACCGTGTTCTCTGTCTCTGTACCCTTCTCATAAGATGAGTTTTTGGGGTCTTCTTCGCTTCCTGTGCCGGGCTCACCAGTCTCCGTAGCACGCGTACCGGTGTTCGACGACATCACATTTACTGAGAGGTAGAGGTTGCCCGAGTTGTCAGGTGTAGTTCCCCCGCCCTCTGCAACGTCATCGTTGCTCGAACAAGAAGCCATCATGCCCAATGCGCAGAAGGCTCCGAATAAAAACTTAAAATTCTTCATAAATAAATGTTTTATTGATTAATACTATTAAAAATTATTCTCGAATATCACAAATTTCACATTAATGCACATATATCTGTAACAATGCCCCGGCACCTTTGTGCCGCCTACACGTCATTCCCCCGCCGCAGCAGCGGTCTTCTTCAGCCTTTTCTTCGTCTCGGCCATCACGTCATCAGCTTCGGCCACACCACCCTTGCGGGCCTCTTCGAGCAGCGCGAGGGCACGTTCGTAGTCTTTTGTCAGGAAGGCATGCACACCGCGGGTGTAGACAGCCGCGGGCGATTCTCCCGCCCTGTCAAGATAACGCTGCGACGACTGGTAGTCTCCACGCTGCATGGCGGCGTTGGCGGCATTGATGTTGGCTATGCTGTCGTGGGGGAACATCTTCACCGCCACGTCAAACACATCGCAGAATTTTTCGCTGCCCTTGCCGTAACTGTTGGCCAGCAGATAAAGCTCGTTCAGACTCAGTTTCTGCGGCTGCGTGTGCATGATGCGCTCAATATCGTATATGTCGGTGAAGTTGCGCACCACATAACGTATGCAGTAGTCGGTACGGCGGAGCCAGGGGTAGCAGTTGTCCAGCAGAAACTTGTATTCGGCCGGATAAGCCCGCTTTATGGCAGCCTCCTTTGCGTCGGGGTCCATGTCGCGGTCTATCATGGCCAGTATCTCGCTGCGGTGGTCCAGATTCGACTGCTCGACATAACGCCGCAGCCCCTCCCAGTTCTCCGGCTCGTATGACGTGCGTATCACGCCGTCGTCGAAATGGTTGAGCCACTGCAGATGGGTCTTCAGCGCCTGCACACGCCCCTTGGCCAGCATGGTGTTGTGTGCGTAAGGACTTTCGGGCGATGCGAAACCTTTAAGGTCGACATTGAGAATGGTTATGTCCTTGTCGCTGCGCACGGTGTCTATGCTCGCGTTTATCTTGCCTATTTCCCGTTCGTTGTTCATTATCTTCGGCTTCAGCACAGTCTGGTCCACCTCGAAGGTGACATACGCCGTGCCGACGATGGAGTCGGTCTTCACCCCCTGCGCCACCGGGCTTACATAGAGCATCGTGGGTTTGAACTCTACATAGTTGCCCAGTCCCAGTGTCCACTCGTCGAGTATGGAGTTGCAGCAACCGTACTCGGAGCAGTCGAGCTCGAACGCCGCGCCCGACATCCATCCGTCATACGGCACCATGGTGTGATATGCGAAGCTGTCGGGGCGTTCGGCTGTCTTGAACACGGTCTCGTCCTTGCCCGTGAGCATGCTCTCGCCGTTACGCACATAATGGTAGTAGCGCCTGCGGCCGTATACGCCCACCGACGGCAGTTCCACCGCCTTGTCGCCCTTGACCATGCGCGGTGTCATCAGCACCGCCCCCGTGCTCTTTATGTCGAGGCGCGACATGTCTATATCGAAGTCCACCTCTATATAGTCGCCGTTACGTTCGAAGCCCACACCGGCCACGGCCACCCTGTCGTGGTGCGCCGAATCGCCGCACACCACCTCCATGCCGTTCTGTGCCACCGCCGGCTGCAGGCATCCGGCCATCAAAACCGTCAATATGATTATTGTCTTTCTCATACGTTCTTCACATTAATATATAATATTGCCGCCGCTCCCTTAAAACAGATATACAACGTTTATAGCCAACTTTGTAGGGCCTACATAGTGGTGCGACTTGCCTGTCTCCATCTTTCTGCCGCAACCGGCACACTTGAAACGGTCGTAATGCGTGTATGAATATCCGAGGCCTATCTCCCCCTCAAGGTTCCAGTGCTTGTCAAGTATCCAGGCATATCCGTACGACACGCCTCCGCCGACGAACCAGCCTTGGAAGCGTGCGTCGGAGAGTTTTGAAAAATCTGTCCCTAAGAAAGAAATACCGTTGCTTATTCCACCTATATTGAATTGTCCGCCGTGAAGATGCGCGCCGACGAAATGACCCGAAAAACGGTCGCACAGCCAGCGGCGCACTCCGGGCTGCACCGACCAGTGTTTCCAACGGCGGTCGTGCGACAGGCTCCAGGCATTGAACTCGCCTATGGCGTCAAACGTCCAGCGGGGTGCCAGCCCCACTTCCGCCCCTACATTCACATTGGTGAACGCATCGGAAAGGACGTTTGTCTTTACCGCTACCTTCTGAGCCGGAAGTTCCATTACAGCCAGTATAAGAAAAAGCAAAACACCTATACGTCTCATATATCAACAATTCGTTTAAATTCCACTAATGCACTACAAAAATAGGTATAATAGCGCAAAATTACCCAATGTTTCCATTCAAAAATTACCCCCCCGAAAAATTTAGCGATTATTAACCTTATTAACTATATTTTAGTTCGTTTTAACTCTTGTTTTTTGTAATACAGAAGCTTTTCCCCCTCTGATATAAAGAGGCTCAAAGGATTGTTTTGAGAAACACTGAGGCATGGAGTTTTTTTTAAACGCAAAGACGCGGAGGGTTTTATTTAAACGCAAAGACGCAAAGACGCAAAGTTTTTTTTAGGAACACAGAGATACAGAGTTATACGCCCATCTGTGTCTCCCCGTCTTTGCGTTTAAATAAAAACCTCTGTGTCTCTGTGTTCCTAAAAAAAACTTTACACCTCCGCGTCTTTGCGTTTTAAAAAGACCTCTGTGTCTCCTAAAAGCCCCTACCGGACTACATTGTTCTTCATCCACTCCACCGACTCGTCGTTGGTCTCGGTGAACCGCCAGTGGCCGCTTGTGGGAGTGACGGAAAGAGTTTTCGGCGCCGTTATTTCATTGTATGCGGCGAATGTTGACGTGGGCGAACAGGTCTCGTCATTGTAGCCGAAAGAGAAGAAGACGGGACACTTCAAACGGCGGG
>NZ_URNN01000106.1 GCF_900549175.1 uncultured Prevotella sp.
CAACAAATTTCACAAACAAGGTTCTCTGTGTCTCCGTGTCTCTGTGTTCCGAAAATAATTCTTTGCGTCTTTGCGGCCTTTGCGTTTCAATAAAAATCTTTGTGTCTCCGTGTCTCCAGAAACAATCCTTTGCGCCTCAGCGCCTTTGCGTTTAGATTAAAATTATCTCAGCCACAAGCAGGAGTAATTATAATTCTCAGTTCCCAATTTTCAATTATCAATTCGATTATCCGTAGATAATTTTTCCGCTTTCATCCTCATACGGGGTGAGGTCCTTGGCATATTGGTTCATGGCGCGGAGGCTCATGCCCATTGACGAGAAACCGCCGTCGTGGAAGAGGTTCTGCATGGTTACCTTGCGTGTGAAGTCTGAGAACATCATTACGCAGTAGTTGGCACATTCTTCGGCAGTTGCATTGCCCAAAGGCGACATCTTGCTTGCGAAGTCCATCAGGTTTTCCATATCCTTGATGCCCTTACCGGCAGTGGTGGGAGTGGGTGACTGCGAAATGGTGTTTATGCGTACGTTCTTTTCGCGGCCGTAGATATATCCGAAACTGCGTGCGATGCTTTCAAGCATGCTTTTGGCATCGGCCATGTCGTTGTACCCGAAGAAGGTGCGCTGCGAAGCCACATAAGTGAGGGCTACCACAGATCCATACTCGGCAATTGCATCCTGCTTTTTGGCTACCTGTAGCATCTTATGGAATGATATTGCTGATATGTCAAGTGTCTTCTGGAGATAGTTGTAGTCGAGATCGTCGTATGTGCGGTGCTTGCGCACGTTGGGACTCATTCCGATGGAGTGGAGTACGAAATCGATTTTACCGCCGAGCAGTTTCACTGATTCCTCGAAAACCTTGTTCAGGTCATCCACACTTGTAGCATCGGCAGCAATGATGGGGGCATTGAGCTGTTTGCTCAGTTCGTCCAATTCGCCCATCCTTAGAGCCATAGGCGTATTGCTGAGTGTTATTGTCGCGCCTTCTTCAACGGCTTTGACTGCAACTTTCCATGCGATTGATTCTTCATTGAGTGCGCCGAAAATGATTCCGCGCTTACCTTTTAATAAGTTGTGACTCATTGTAAATGTAATACGTTTGATTTATTTCAATGGGCAAAATTACCACTTTTACGTAAAACAGACAAATTCTTCGGACGAAAAGATGAATATCTGTCTGCTGTTTACATGTTTTTCGCAAATATTCAGGGTGTCAGTCTTTCAACGAATAGGTAACCGTGGTCACCACTCTCAGTTTCTTTATGTGCGGGGTATTCTCGTCACGGTCATCTATAGAGAACTGTCCCTGGTCGGCAGTGAGTATTTTGTTGAGTTTGCTGTTACTGTTTTCCGCAAACTGTTCGGCTGTCTTTTCGGCGTTCTTTATCGCTTCCTGCATCATCTTTGGCTTCATGTCCTGAAATGATACGTATTCGTATTTCACGCTGTTGTAATATCCGCTGTTGACCACGGCAACCCCCTGTTTGAGCAGTTCTCCCTGTCGTGAGATGATGCTGCGCATAAGTTTTACGTTGCGTGAGGTGACGGTGACTGTCGATGACGTGTTGTACCGGTATGTGCGCTTGTTGGTGTTGTATCGGTCGGCATCCAGATCAGTAACCTGCGGTGCGCCTACGCTCATCTCCTCTTCCTTCACTCCGTTCTGTTTCAGGAAGGTCTTTACCTTATCGGTAGTGGCATTAATCTTGTTGTAGAGCGTGGGAAGGTCGTTGCCCTGTTCTGATGTCTGTATGGCCCATGTTACCTTGTCGGCCTCCACTTCTTTTTCTGCCAGTCCCTTGACGGTCACTTTGCGGTCTTTGTTGGTGAAATCGTTTATTCCACTCTTGATGCAAAACCCGAGAACAATGATTCCCAGTGCGATTATCGCCGATTCTTTGATTCTGTTCATAGTCATATGTTTTTTAAAGTTACTTTCTTCTCGTGTTGATAACGGAATTCAGAATGTTTCTGATATCGGCTTCAAATATATGAAATATTTCTGCAAGAGTGATTGACGTGGAATGTTATTTGCGTATAATTAACGAAAATTGTATGTATCAAACAATTATGGGAAGGAGAAAAATGCTCCTTCCCATATTGATTATTGTCAAGATGGCAGATGATGATAGATGCAGTGGAAGTTTTATATATTCTTGCCTATGAGTACCGTGGCGTATGCGCTGATACCCTCCTCCCGTCCGGTGAAGCCGAGACGTTCGGTGGTGGTGGCCTTTATGGAGATGTTGTCCTCGTCGGTGCCGATGACTTCGGCAAGACAGGCTTTCATGGCAGGAATGTGCGGGTTCATCTTTGGGCGTTCGGCGCAGATGGTGGCATCGATGTTGCCCACGCTATATCCTTTTGTGGCTATGAGTGCCACTGTTTTGCGGAGGAGTATCTTGCTGTCGATGTTGAGTGTGTCGGCCGATGTATCGGGGAAATGATAGCCTATGTCGCGCATGTTGGCGGCGCCGAGCAGGGCGTCGCAGATGGCATGTATCAGTACATCGGCATCGCTGTGTCCCAGCAGACCGAGCTCATGCTCAATCTTTATGCCGCCCATCCATAGTTCACGCCCTTCCACGAGGCGGTGGACGTCGAAACCGAATCCTATTCTTATGTTCATCTTATAATTTGAAATTTCCAAAGTCTATCTGCGGAACAGATCTTTTATGCCGTCCATGTCGAAAGCCAACGAGAAGCGCAGTGTCTGGTCGAGCGGGTTGCTCTGAGCCGTTGATATTACATAGCCTACATCGAGAGAGAAAACGTTCATGCGGAAGCCGCCACCCACTGTGAAATACTTGCGGTTACCCTTGTTCTCACTCTCGTGGTGATAGCCCGCACGCAACGTGAACTGGTCGTGATAGACATATTCTGCGCCGACGCTCCACTGTATCTCCTGCAACTCCTCCTTGAAGCCCCCAGGGGCATCGCTGAAACTCTTGAAGATACCCGATATGGAACCCACGTCGCTGTATTCGCGGATTACACGGTCCTGATAGTCTGACGCGCTCTCGCCTTCCTGCTGTTTCGGTACGGTGGGCACGAGCAGCTTGTTTGCATCGGCAGCTATCGAGAAGCGGTTGTATTCGTCAATGGGAATCATCAGTGATGCTCCCAGACGCATGTTGGCGGGAATGAACTGGCTGCGGTCATCGCCGAAGTAGGAAATCTTGCTTCCCACGTTGCTGATGTTCATGCCCAGACCGAGCTGACACTCGCGTGCACCGATGTTGATGTAGTTGTTGTAGTACATTGCGAGGTCGGCTGCAAAAGCCGATGCCGGTGCGGAATCTTCGGTGTAGTCGTAACGCAGGTCAGAGTAAATCCAGCGTATTCCGGCTGCCAGTGAGAATGTCTCGCTGAGCATTAGCGAATATGCCACGTCTACCGACATCTCGTATGGCTTCACCGTCATGGCATCTTCAGCCTGTGATGTCATCACCTCGCCGAGAGAGAAGTAGCGGATGGAACCGGACACGGCACTGTAGTCGCCAATGCGGTAATATCCTGTCACGTATGCCAGGTCGATGTCGCTGACCAACTGCCGCAACCACGGTGTGTAGTTGAGCGACACTCCGGCACGGCTTATGCAGAACGGATATTTGGCCGGATTCCAGTATTGCGAGTTGACGTCGGGGTCGGTAGCCGCTCCCACGTCGCCCATACCAGCGGCACGTGCATCGGGTGCTATGGTCTGTGATATCACGGCATGTTCCACGGGGTTGAACTGGCTGAGTTTTTCCTGTGCCGTCGCTCCCGTTGTAAGGAGCAGGCAAAGTAATATCAGGGTTATTCTAAGATGATTCTTCATTTATTCAGTAATGCTATGTGATGTGTATGTTATGTTTACGATGTTGGTGTTTGCCCGTAGTATATAAACGTGGCGGAGCCGTTATTTATTGCTCAGGACAATCAATTTCTTGGCTTTTGACGAGTATCCGCTGTTACCGCTGCTTATGCCTACCCTGTAGAGGTATACCCCCGTGCCGAGGCGTTTGCCGCCGTTGATGGTGAGATCCCAGTCGATGGTCATGGTGTTGTCCGAGGGCACCCCTTTGGCCGAGTGAGTCCACAAGTGGCGGCCGGACATGTCGAATATGTCGAGAACGACGTCAAGGTCGCAGTTGATGCGGTCGTGTATTATGCGGAACGACGTGCTCGTTATGGCGGGATTCTGCGTGCACTCCACGTCGAACAATGCCGGTGCCAGCCCGCCTTCTACTTTGAATGTCAGTTCTGCCGTCGATGGGTTGTTGAATACGTCCCATGCACGGAAGAGCAGGCGGTGTTCACCATCGGGCAGTTGTGGTATGCTGAATCCCACCCGTCCGCTCTTGTACGTTCCGAAGTCGAATGTGAAATGGTTGTTCAGCTCGTATGTCCGTGATGCCTCGCCGTCAATTATCAGCTGCATGGAGTGACCGATGCCGCTGCCGGTGGAGTTGATGCCGTCGTTGTCGAACAGTTCTGCCGCGAAGTATGGTGTGGCGTTCACCTTGTCACCATTCGTGAACGACGAAGAATTGAGATAACAGTATATCGACGGCCCGGCCGTATCTCCGAAGTCTACCGAACCGTTCAGTACGATGCTTTCGTCCGACCCGTGCGCTGTGCGTGCCTTGTCGTCGGATACGGCATAAGTGGTTATTTGTCCGTTGTTGTCGCTGTAGCTGATGTCGGCCGGGACGATGAACCGTACCGTAAACTCACCGCCACGTATGCTGTCCGTGCCTTTGAATATTGTGCTCTGCCGGTCGTAAAAAGTGATGGCCTGCTCGGTCGTAGGGTCGTTCCTCCGCCCCGTCACCAGCTCTTTGGCATCGCGTACGGTAGCCGTGACCCGTCCGTTGAAGTCGGTCAGCTTCGTGCCGTTCTTCTCCACGTGTCCTTTCACTGTCACCGGAGTGCCGGCCTTGAGCTGTATGCTGCCCGTTCCGGCTGTCAGGTCCACATCGTTGATGCTGTCTATCACGATGTCAGATAACGGTATGGCGAGACGCAGCGACGGGTCGCCAAGCAATATGTAGTGCAGCTTGTTCGACGATGTGTCTCCTACCTTTCCCGGCTTGCCGTCGCTAAATATTATGTCGAGAGCGCTGTCAGACAGGTTGTTCTTAGCCAGTCTTACGGCTTCTCCTATTGCCACGGCCTTCCCTTCGCTGTCTGTTTTCAGCACCTCCCGCATAAAGGCCAGATTCATGTACTCGTTGAGATGCGACAATACCGTGCGCGTGGTGCCGAAGAATGCCACGGCTCCACCGTTTTTGTTGAACAGTGCTGTCTCTCCGATATTCTCTATCTGGCTGTCATACGGTGTGATGTCGCACGAGGCCGTTATCCACAATGGCAGATTGGTTGACTGCGTTGTCTTGAAGTCGTTGAGCCGTAGCACCAACTCGTGCGAAATCGTTGTCGGAGCGCCATGACCGCTATAGTTCATTATAAGCGCGCCGTCGGTCATATACTGCTTTACAAGGTTTTCAACATCAGGGTAGGAGAATCCTGTGGCCGACGCCTGACGCTGGTATGTGTCCCACATTATCTTTCTTACGTCCATCAGCGGGAAGCGTGCCGCCACGTCATCAGCCACTTTGTTGGCCGTAATCATGTGTGTGTTGTTGTCGCCGTCATCGCCCATGAAAACCACAGTGTTCTGCCACGGGCCGGCATACCTGTTGTTTACGTAGTCCACAATCTTGTCAACCATGGTTTTTGCCTCTTCTTCCGTGCGCACGGGGAAACGCCCCACGGCCACGTCGCCCTTGCCGCGGTGTGTGTTTGTGCCCGTCTGTATCATTTCGCCGTCATCGAGCATACAGAAGAAGTCGTCCGACGTATACGAATAGACTGTGCTCAGCGAGTTCTCGCTCTGAAAAGTGAGCAGGAAGTCATCCGGTGAATATCCCTGCCAGTCGGAAGAGAGCATGCGGTT
The DNA here is from genome assembly GCF_900549175.1 of uncultured Prevotella sp. Lineage (GTDB taxonomy): Bacteria > Bacteroidota > Bacteroidia > Bacteroidales > Bacteroidaceae > Prevotella. The sequence goes on from NZ_URNN01000106.1 coordinate 5,943, forward strand.
GTCCCAAGCTCCGTCGCCGAACATGACGAGATATTTGGGCATGTCATCATCGGTCTCGGCACGGTCGTACAGCATCTTGAGATAACGGCGGTAGGCCGTGGCATCGGGCGTGCCGCTCGAGAATTCGTTGTACAGTTCGTCTGCGGGTACAATCCTCACCCTCATGCCGTCATTTGTCTCGCGCAGTTCTTTCAGCCGTTCGGCCTGTGCTCTCAGCTTTTGTGTTGTGGGCAGCAGAATGATCATGTCAGCCGCTTCATCGGCGTGGTGGTCCTGGTTGGTGATGTGGTATACATATTCAGGGGCGGGGAACGAGGCTGTGTGCAGGTCGGGAGCGGCTGAATACTTGTTGTTGTGCACCACGATATAGTCAAGGCGCACCGTGTTGTTTCCCGTTTGGCTTAGGGTAATTTTGTTTGAAGCCTGCAAATTGTGTACGCGGAAGACTGTACTGGTTCTGACACCAATTATGAGATTGTGATTGGAATTCGTACCTATGTTTATTTTGCCCACCACACTGTCGTTTACGCTCACCGTCACCGACGAAGCATCGCTGCCTGCCATTACCACCTGCACGGTGCCGTCGGCAGAAGCCCCCGCCGACGTTATCGTATAGTCGCGGGACGTGCCGTTGGCGAACGCCCTTGAGTCGTACAGGTCGCGTCCGCTGTGGTGCCACGCGAAGTCGTCCACCTCGTAGAGCGAGTTCATGAAGTCGCCGCCGGGATAAAAACTGTCTGTGAATTCCTGTTCGCCGATGGTGAGCGGCTCGTTGTCGTTTTCGGTAAGGAAATAATAGCCGTAATCCGAATACGGATTGCGTACGCGGTCGTTGGATGCCGACCATGTCACCGGCCCTACGGCATAGAACAGGCGCTTGCCGTCGACGGTGCATGTAGGCACTTCCTTCAGGTCATCGGTTGTGGTAAGATAACTGCCCGTGAGTCTTTCCGGCTGCAGCGCGCCGCCATATCCGTATATTTTCACCCGTGCCGGGTCAGAAAATCCGGCTCTGGTTATGAGTGCATTGGTAAGCTGGTAGACTCCACTGTGAGGCACGCGTATCTTGACCCATGTGCCTTCGCGCAACACCGAGTGGTTGGCATAACGCCCGGCGGCACCTGTGGCAGATGTCGATTTGGCAGCTTTGGGGCGGGGGCGGGCGGTGACGGTAAGTTTGAAACTCACGAGTTTCATCATCTGCCCGTCGCGGCACACCAGCGGCACGAAGGCTATGTCGAGTTGTCCACGTTTGCGCGCCACGGCAATGTTGCTGTTCACCACGGGCATCTCCGGCAGCGAGTCGGATGTGATGCGGTGGTAACGCCTTATGTCGGTGTCGGTCATGGGCACAAACTCAGGATACTCTATCGACACGTCATACAGTGAGTCGGCATAGTTGTATCCCAAGTCGTATGTGTAAGTGAAGCAGGGTAAAAGAGAGTCTATCCTGACTTGCTCGGCAGTCAGGTTGAAGAAGCCTTGTGCGGCTGTTCGCAAACCGCACATTAGGGCGGCAAGTATCAGGATATGTATTCTCTTCATCATTTGCAGTTAAATTCCAATACTTTTCTGTCCTCTATATATCCGGTCAGATGGTCATTGATGTGCACCGGTCCTATTCCTGCGGGAGTGCCTGTGTAGAGCAGGTCGCCGGTCTTGAGTGTGAAGAAGCGGCTGATGTAGGCTATTATTTCGTCCACCCGGAACAGCATGTCGCTCGAGCATCCTTCCTGTACGGTGTTGCCGTTTATGTCAAGATGGAAGTGCAGTGCCTGTATGTCGCGGAACTTGTCCACGTCCACCCATTCGCCTATGGCCGCCGAACCGTCAAAACCCTTGCAGAGGTCCCATGAGAGGCGGGCCTCTCTCAGTTTCTTCTGCAAATCGCGTGCCGTAAAGTCCACGCCCAGTGTCACGGCGTCGTAGTAACGGTGGGCAAAACGTTCCGGAATACCTTTGCCCAGCCGGCATATTCTCACCACCAGTTCCGCCTCGTAGTCTATCTGCCCCATCCAGTCGGGTATGAAAAACGGTTTTCCGTCTTTGAGCAGGGCAGAGTCCGGTTTTATGAAAATGACAGGACTCTCCGGTTTATATAACGCTCCATCCAACTCTTTATTGTGCCGGATGTAGTTCATTCCTGTGGCAAATATCTTCATGTTTTATTGTTTTAACATAAAAAAGCCAAGAAGCAAAGGCTTGTGGCTCTGCTTCCCGGCTTTTGGGTTTATTCTGAACAGTCTGCCATGACGGCTGCGACCTCAGATTTTGCGGTTTTACTCGGCAACGAGTGTGAAGCGCTTGAAGTCAACAATCTTCAGCTCGCTGTCCTGCTGCTTCAGCCATGTGGCAACGTTGATCTTGTCGCCGTCGCCGAACTGGAACTCCTGGTCAACGAGGCAGTTCTCCTTCAAGAACTTGGCCACGCGGCCCTTGGCTATGTTCTCAATCATCTGGGCGGGCAGGTTGGCGGCTTTCTCGGCAGCTGTCTTCTCGCGAATCTCTTTAGCCTTGTCAGCCTCCTCGCGTGTGAGCCAGCCCTTGTTGATGTTCGACTCGATGTGGTCATCAGAGTCAACCAGGTTAGGATTGATGCCGGCCTTCTTGATAGCGGCTACAACAGCCTTCTCCACCTGCTCCTCCTTGGTCTTCTGAACAGCCACGTTGTACTCCTCGTCAATGACGTTCTGCGGAACGGAAGCCTCGTCGAGAGCCACCGGCTTCATAGCAGCCACCTGCATGGCTATCTTGTGTCCGGCTTCGGCTGCAGTCTTGTTTGTCTGAACCATTGTGGCAAGAGTGTGCTTGCCCATGTGGTCGTAAACCTCAATGTTGTCACCCTCAAGATAGTTGTAGCCGTCAAGCTCCATCTTCTCGCCGGTGATGCCTGAGCGCTGTGTAACAGCCTCCTGCACTTTCTGGCCGTCGGCCAGTGTGAGCTCCTTGACCTCGTCAACAGTCTTGCACTTGTTGGCCACGGCGGCGTCGAGGATAGCCTGTGTGAGGGCGATGAAGTCCTTGCCGTTGGCAACGAAGTCTGTCTCACACTTCAGGGCTATGATGGCACCGAAGTTGTCGGCCACCTTTACGAGTACACAACCATTTGATGTCTCGCGGTCGCTACGCTTTGCTGCGATGGCGAGTCCGCGCTCACGAAGTATTTCCTTAGCTTTGTCGAAGTCTCCGTCAGCCTCTGTCAGTGCTTTCTTCACATCTGCGAGACCTGCGCCTGTCATGGCGCGGAGCTTCTTGATATCAGCCATTGATACTGCCATAATCTTTGATAATTTCTAAATTAATGATTCTGAAAATTACTCAGCCTCCTTGCGGGCCTTGCGTGCGGCGCGCTTCGGCTTCTCCTCGCCGGCCTCGGCTTCGGCCTGAGCCTGTGCGGCAGCCTCGTCAGCCTTCTCCACCTTGCGCTCCTCGAGACCTTCGGCGATGGCTGCGCAGCATGCTGTCAGGATAGTCTCAACGCTGTCCTTGGCGTCATCGTTTGCAGGAATCATGAAGTCGATGTTCTTCGGGTCGGAGTTGGTGTCTACAATACCGAATACGGGTATGCCCAGACGGTTGGCCTCCTTCACGGCGATAGCCTCTTTCATCACGTCTACAACGAACAGTGCAGAGGGCAGACGTGTAAGGTCAGAGATGGAACCGAGGTTCTTCTCCAGCTTGGCACGCTGACGCGAAATCTGCAGAAGCTCGCGCTTTGAGAGGTTGGAGTATGTGCCGTCGTTCATCAGTTTGTCGATGTTGGCCATCTTCTTCACAGCCTTGCGGATTGTGGGGAAGTTGGTGAGCATACCGCCCGGCCAGCGCTCGATAACGTACGGCATATTTACGCTTGCAGATTTCTCTGCCACGATTTCTTTTGTCTGTTTCTTAGTAGCGACGAACAAGATTTTCTTGCCCGACTTGGCTATTTGCTTCAATGCCTCGGCAGCTTCGTCAATCTTGACTACTGTCTTGTGGAGGTCTATAATGTGGATACCGTTACGCTCTGTGTAGATGTAGGGAGCCATTGCGGGGTTCCACTTGCGGCGCAGGTGGCCAAAGTGGCATCCTGCCTGCAGCAACATATCAAAGTTTGTTCTTGACATTGTTCTAATGCTTTAATTGTTTTTGTTTACTTTCTTTTTTTATTCTTTTCTTAGAATCAACCGTCGGGGTAGTTGAATTTTGAATTACGAATGTTGAGTGTCGAGTTGTCGGACTGCGTCCGATTTTGAATTATGAATTGTCTGTATAATTTCTATATAAGGAATCGCGGCAGCAAATTCTTCACTCTTAATTTTTTAATTCTTAATTTTCTCGTCCCTGCGGTTTAGATGCTAAACTTGTGTCTCCCGTCTGTCTTGCGGCTCGCGACGTGTAATCGTCAGGCCGCACGACATGCAGGCGCATACATATATATAATATAATAATGTATTAACGCTTGCTGAACTGGAAACGACGGCGAGCCTTCGGCTGTCCCGGCTTCTTACGCTCAACGGCACGTGCGTCGCGAGTGAGGAATCCGTGATCCTTGAGGTTCTTCTTGTCTTCGGCGTTTATCTTAACCAGTGCACGGGCGATAGCCATACGCAGAGCCTGGCTCTGACCTGTGAAACCGCCACCGTCAAGATTTGCCTTGATGTCGTATTTTTCTGCCACCTCAAGCAGTTCCAGCGGCTGCTTAACCACATACTGCAGTATGGCTGAGGGGAAATATTCGGTTACGTCCTTCTTGTTGATCGTAATCTTGCCTGTTCCTTCGCTTACGTAAACGCGTGCTATGGCACTCTTACGGCGACCTGTTGCATTAACTACTTCCATTATTCCTTAATTATTTATACTGGTTAATATCTATTGACTTCGGCTGCTGTGCCTCCTGCTTGTGCTCTGCACCCTCGTAGATGTAGAGGTTGTTCATCAAGCTGCGGCCAAGAGGACCCTTCGGGAGCATGCCTTTCACTGCATGACGGATGATTTTCTCCACACCGCCCTTCTTTGTGCGAAGTTCGGCAGGTGTGTTGAAACGCTGTCCACCGGGGTAACCAGTATAGCGGGTGTACACCTTGTCTGTTTCTTTCTTGCCTGAGAATACTATCTTCTCGGCGTTGATGATGATTACGTTGTCTCCGCAGTCCACGTGGGGAGTGAAAGTGGGCTTGTACTTTCCGCGGAGCAGTTTAGCTACTTTCGAGCAGAGACGGCCTACAATCTGGTCGCTGGCATCTACTACCACCCACTCTTTCTTAGCTGTTTCCTTGTTGACGGAAATAGTCTTGTAACTTAAAGTGTTCATTTTAAAGTTTAAATTTTACTACTAAAAAACATTTATTTTCAATTCTTTCTTTCGGTTTCCGCCCCGCATGCTTCTATGTTTTGCCCATATCCGCAATGTGTGGCTTTGCCGTTTGGACGTCGATTCACTAACCGTTGTGCCCGGCCAAAGACGCAACTATTAACACTCCGCCCTCGGGGCTCTAAGTTTTCCCCAGAAATAATCGGACTGCAAAGGTAGGGCTTTTTCTCATTATTTAATATATAATGTTCTTGTGGAGTGCTGATATTTATGTTTTTTTAACAGGTTGTGATTGGCGTTATGGAACATACGGCCCATTGGATTCCCCAAATGGAGAGACCTGTGTGCCTTTGCTTTATATATGCAATCATCCGGATGTTTTTCGGTTTGACACCTGCAAACATCCGGATGGTTGTTTTGTTTCCTGTTGATTTATGTTTCCTGCTTTATGCAGCCAGAGGGTCGGGACCGTAATCGTTCTCACCGGGAGTGCCGGCTGAGATGCATAGGAAGATCAGGTACAGGGCACCAATAAACGGGATGAGACCAATGAGAAGCCACCATCCGCTGTGGTTGGTGTCATGCAGACGGCGTACGGCTACTGCCAGCGATGGGATGAGGAGTGCCAACAGGGCAATGCACACTAAAATTCCTGCCAGTCCCATAAATATAAGACCGGTAGCGGCGTCAATAAAGCCGATGAGTAAACTGAGGAGAGCTACTGCCAGCCAAATTACTGTCGGCCCGATGGCCGTAAACAGCCAAAACCACCAGTACTCCGAACGCGGCGCACGTCCGCTGAAAGTTGCAAACTTCTCTTTTAAACACGTTGTAATTGCTTCGGTAAAACCCATAATGTTATTAAATTTATGTACGTATCGCGGCACCTGTGATGACGTGGTTAGTTTTATGTTTAAAGCGTGGTGCCATATGTCCTGTTTCGCAGCTTCTGTCGATACCCTATATTGTGTTGTTGCATCAGCCATGTCCGGGAATAACGCTTTGGCTAAATTTATTGAAAGAGTGTGAATACTTTCAAATACAAAGGTAGCGAAATGATTTTATATGTCGCTTTGTTTTGTTGACTTCTTTTTGCTTTTTAGTATTATTTAACGTAAAATCGAAGGGTTTGGAATAATGTCATCCATCTTTTTTTTATCCGAAAGAATTTTACTTTAACATGTGTTAAAGAGCACCCTGGCCCCAATTTCTGCACTACGACGCGAAATACGCGATTTTTCGTTTGAAAGGGGAACGCTGACAGTCAGCGAGTTACAGAGATGTTAATTTGTCAATATAGCAGAGAGACCCTCCTCTTGCTCCGTTTAGGCCGTA
>NZ_URNN01000107.1 GCF_900549175.1 uncultured Prevotella sp.
GCTATGGGCTTGTTGGGCTTTCAGCCCGTTTTCATTTGCTATGCGGTTATCACTCAAAATGTCGGATGAGCACAAAATATGTCTTTATGTCAAAAGAGCTGTGTCTTTCTGTCGGAAAACGGTGTTTATTTAACGTATTATTTTGTTTTCTGCGTTTTTTTCTGTAATTTTGCAAAATTATAATATATATATTATCCAAAACTTAAATATGGCAGAATCCAATTTCGTAGATTACGTAAAGATATATTGCCGCTCCGGCAAGGGCGGACGCGGTTCGATGCACCTGCGCCACGTGAAATACAACCCCAACGGCGGTCCTGACGGAGGCGACGGAGGCGACGGAGGAAGCATATATCTGCGCGGCAACCACAACTACTGGACACTGCTCCACCTGAAATACGAGCGCCACGTGCGTGCCGAACACGGCGGCAACGGCGGCCGGGACAAATGTCACGGCACAAAAGGCAAGGACGTGTATATAGACGTGCCCTGCGGTACCGTGGTATACAACGCCGAGACGGGCAAGTATGTGTGCGACGTCATGCACGACGGACAGGAGGTGCTGCTGCTGAAAGGCGGACGCGGAGGACTGGGCAACTTCCAGTTCCGCACAGCCACCAATCAGGCCCCGCGCTATGCACAGCCGGGAGAACCCATGCAGGAGATGACCATCATTCTGGAGCTGAAGTTGCTTGCCGATGTCGGCCTGGTGGGCTTCCCCAACGCGGGCAAGTCGACACTGCTGTCGGCTCTGTCGAGCGCACGTCCCAAGATAGCCAACTACCCCTTCACCACGCTCGAACCGTCGCTCGGCATCGTGGGCTACCGCGACCGCCGTTCGTTCGTGATGGCCGACATTCCGGGCATCATCGAGGGAGCCAGCGAAGGCAAGGGTCTCGGTCTGAGATTCCTGAGACACATAGAGCGCAACTCACTGCTGCTCTTCATGGTGCCGGGAGACACGGATGACATAAAGAAAGAATACGAGATACTGCTCAACGAGCTTCGCAACTTCAATCCGGAGATGCTCGACAAGCACCGCGTGCTGGCTGTAACGAAATGCGACCTGCTGGACGACGAGCTAATCGAGATGCTTCGCGAGACCCTGCCCGACGACCTGCCAGTGGTCTTCATATCATCGGTGGCCAACATGGGACTCGACGAACTGAAGGACGTACTCTGGCGCGAGCTGAACAGCGAAAGCAACAAGCTGCAGGACATAATGACCAGCAGCACCGAGACCATGGTACACCGCGACAAGGACATGACCCTCTTCATGAAAGAGATGGAGGACGAGGGAGCCATGGATGACGATATAGAATATGTGGACATAGACGAAGAAGACCTCGAGGACGTGGAAGACCTCGAAGACTTCGAATATGAGGAGGATGACGAAGCCGACAAATAATACGCCTGTGCTGCACCGCTACGACATGGGGCCGGGAGTGACAGCTTTCAGCACCACACGTATGGGCGGATACGGGCACGGAGCGTACGGCGGAATGAACATCAACCGATGGTGCGGCGATGATCCCAAGACGATAATACGCAACATGGCGGCACTCGGCAACGTGTTGTGGCCGGAACGCCATTCCGTCAGCATCGCGTCCGGACACAGTGAACACCGGAAGTGGCGCATCGTCTTTCCACATCAGACACACCGCACAAGGGTGGCACTCGTCGACGAGAAACTGCTGGCGACGGATGCCGCAGAGCGTGACAAGGCACTGGATGACACAGATGCGCTGATGACCGGCGTGGAGGACGTGTGCATAGGTGTGTCTACGGCCGACTGCATACCGGTGCTGCTCTACGACAGCGAGCATAGGGCCGCCTGTGCCGTGCATGCCGGGTGGCGCGGAACCGTGGCACGTATCGCCGAAAAGGCCGTAAGGGCAATGACAGACACATTCGGCACCGACCCCGCGCGGCTGAAGGCGGTGATAGGGCCGGGCATATCGTGCGACGCGTTTGAAGTGGGCGACGAGGTGTACGAAGCTTTCGCCGATGCAGGATTCCGCATGGAGGCCATAAGCCGCCGCAAGGACAAATGGCACATTGACCTTTGGGAATGTAACCGCCTGCAGCTCACGGATGCAGGTGTACAACCGGACAGCATAACCGTGGACGGCACGTGCACTTACGCCAATCACGACAAGTTCTTCTCCGCCCGACGCCTCGGGACGGCTTCGGGACGGATATTCACGGGTATCATCGTGAGGGGTGCGGACAGAGACAAACGATAATTGTAATTTTAGGAATCATATACATATATAAAGAATATTACTGCAAGAATGAAACTGAAACATCTTTTCATCATCACAGCGGCTTTCATAATGGCGACAGCAGCAGAAGCCCAGAACACAAAAACGGCAACCGACCGCGAAGACGGCACGGAGGTAGTGAACAAGAACCCGTTTGACAACGGCAACAAATTCACCATCAACCTTGCCGACCTCAATCCCGGAGAGTGGTACTATCCGCTGCCGGATGCCAAGGTGATAAGCCCCTACGGCAGACGCGGCAAGCGCAACCACAGTGGTGTCGACATAAAGACCAAACCCAACGACAACATTCTGGCGGCTTTCGACGGTGTGGTGACAATGTCGCAGGTGTACAGCGGTTATGGCAAATGTATCAAGATAAAACATCCCAACGGCATAGAGACACTGTACAGCCACAACTCGAAGAACCTCGTGAAGGTGGGCGACAGGGTGAAGGCCGGTCAGGTGATAGCCCTCACCGGACGCACCGGACGCGCCACGACGGAGCATCTGCACTTCGAGTGCCGCATCAACGGACGCACATTCGATCCGGCAAAGATTTTCGACCATGCCAACCACTCCATCAAGATGAATCTGGTGACATTCACAAAAACGGGCAAGGGCATATCCATCAAGTCGGAGGCCAACTACATGGCGAAGGGGAAATAAACGGCGGAGACGTTTTAGGAGTTAAAGGAGTTAAAGGAGTTATCGCGGCTGCGCCGCTCAGGAGTTAAAGACAAATGCTTCAAGTATGAACATTGCATATCGCTCCACACAAGATATCTCCTTCAACTTCTCTAATTCCAAGAACAAAAGCATTTGTCTTTAATTCCCAATAAAACTTCCATTCCTCCCAATACTCCCATTTCTCCCCAAAACTCCCAACCCTCCCAATCCCCCAAAAACTCCCCAATAAAAAGAATCATGTCTACAAAAATCCCCCCAGAATGGAACGACTTTTATCTGAAAGACGTGTCGTTCGTCAACTTGATGACCAAGCGCATCTTCAACGTGCTCATCGTGGCCAACCCCTACGATGCCTTCATGCTCGAGGATGACGGCCGCGTGGACGAAAAGATATTCGACGAGTATATGGACCTCGGCCTGCGCTATCCGCCCACGTTCACACAGGTAAGCACCACGGAAGAGGCCGAAAGCGTTCTGCAGACAACAGACATCGACCTCGTGATATGTATGCCGGGAAACGCCGACAACGACGCCTTCGACGTGGCACGCTCGGTAAAGGCTCTGTCGCCGGACATACCGTGCGTGGTGCTCACACCGTTCTCGCACGGTATCACACGCCGCATGCAGAACGAAGACCTGTCAATATTCGACTATGTGTTCTGCTGGCTGGGCAACACCAACCTCATCCTCTCCATCATCAAGCTGATAGAGGACCGCATGAACATAGACCACGACATCAATGAGGCCGGCGTGCAGGTGATACTGCTCGTGGAAGACAGCATACGCTTCTACTCGTCGGTGCTGCCCAACCTGTACAGTTATATCCTGCAACAGAGCAACCGCTTCTCTACCGAAGCACTCAACCCGCACGCCGCGGCACAGCGCAAGAGGGGACGCCCGAAGGTGGTGCTGGCCCGCAGCTACGAGGAGGCGATGGAGATATACGAGCGTTATCACGACAACATCCTGGGTGTGATAAGCGACGCACGCTTCCCCTTGTACAAATCGTCCATGACAGACAGGCAGGACACGGCCGGCGAGACACACCGGCAAGGCAACGCCGCCCCACTGCCCACCGGAGGCGCGGGAGGCAACATGGGCGTGGCCGATGCCGGCCTGCGCCTGCTGCGCGAGATACGCAAACGCGACGAGTATGTACCGCTGATACTGCAAAGTTCGGAGTCGGACAACGCGGAGAAGGCTCATGCCGAAGGGTTCCGCTTTGTGGACAAGAACTCGAAGAAGATGAACATCGACCTGCGCAAACTCATGGAGGAGCACATGGGCTTCGGCGACTTCATCTTCCGCGACCCCGTAACCCACGAGGAGGTGATGCGTGTGCGCACTCTGAAAGAACTGCAGGACAACATTTTCAAGATTCCCAACGACTCGATGCTGTATCACGTGAGCCGCAACCACGTGAGCCGGTGGCTGTGCGCACGGGCCATATTCCCCGTGTCGGCATTTCTGAAACATGTCACATGGCACAAGCTGCAGGACGTCGACGCACACCGGCAAATCATCTTCGACGCCATCGTACAGTACCGGCGGATGAAGAACATTGGCATCGTGGCCGTGTTCGACCGCGGAAAATTCGATGCCTACGGCCACTTCGCACGCATCGGCGAGGGGTCGCTCGGAGGCAAGGGCCGCGGTCTGGCATTCCTCGACAACATAATCAAGAAGCATACGGAGTTCAACCGTTTCCCCGGCGCGACGGTGTCGATACCGCGCACGGTGGTGCTCTGCACCGACTTCTTCGACGAGTTCATGGACAAGAACAACCTGTATCAGATAGCGCTGAGCGACGCCTCGGACGACGAGATACTGCAACACTTCCTCAAGGCGCAGCTGCCCGACTCGCTGATAGCCGACTTCTTCACGTTCTTCGACGCAGTGAAGTCGCCCATCGCCGTGCGCTCGTCATCACTGCTCGAAGACTCCCACTACCAGCCTTTCGCCGGCATATACTCCACATACATGATTCCGTACCTCGACGACAGGTACGAGATGCTGCGCATGCTGGCGGCGGCCATCAAGGGCGTGTACGCATCGGTGTTCTACAAAGACTCGAAGGCGTATATGACGGCCACGAGCAACGTCATCGACCAGGAGAAGATGGCCGTGATACTGCAGGAGGTGGTGGGACGGCAGTACGGCGACCGCTACTACCCCACGTTCAGCGGGGTGCTGCGCTCGCTCAACTACTACCCCATCGGCGACGAGAAAGCGGAAGAGGGCATTGCCAACCTCGCACTGGGACTGGGCAAATATATCGTTGACGGCGGACAGACTCTGCGCGTGAGTCCGTACCACCCGCACCAGGTGTTGCAGACAAGCGAGATGGAGACGGCACTGCGCGAGACGCAGACGCGCTTCTATGCGCTCGACATGAAGAACGCCGCCACCGACTTCAAGGCCGATGACGGGTTCAACATTCTCAATCTCAGAGTGAAAGAGGCCGACAAGGACGGCTCGCTCAACTATATAGCCTCAACGTTCGACCCTTACGACCAGGTGATACGCGACGGCATCTACGAGGGCGGACGCAAGGTGATATCGTTCTGCGGCGTGCTGCAGCAAGGCGTATTCCCGCTGCCGGAACTGCTGCAGACGGCACAGAAATGCGGTGCCGAAGAGATGCGCAGGCCGGTGGAGATAGAGTTTGCATGCAACCTGAACGCCGACCGCACGGGAGAATTGTATCTGCTGCAGATACGCCCGATAGTGGACAGCAAGCAGGTGCTCGACGAAGACCTGCAGGCCATAGCCGACGAACAGTGTCTGCTGCGGTCGCACAACTCACTCGGACACGGCATCTGCGAGGACGTGGCGGACGTGGTATACGTGAAGACCGACGAGGATTTCACCGCCGCCAACAATCCTGCCATCGCCCGCGACGTGGAGGCCGTCAACCGCCGTTTCCTCGACGAGGGCCGCGGATATGTGCTTGTAGGCCCCGGACGATGGGGCTCGAGCGACCCGTGGCTGGGCATACCGGTGAAGTGGCCGCACATCAGCGCCGCCCGTGTCATCGTAGAAGCCGGTCTGAAGAACTACCGCGTAGACCCGAGTCAGGGCACGCACTTCTTCCAGAATCTCACATCGTTCGGCGTGGGGTACTTCACCATCAACACTTTCAACGGCGACGGCATCTTCCGCAAGGACATCCTCGACGCCATGCCGGCCATCGACGAGACGCAGTATGTGCGCCACGTACGTTTTGACCACCCGCTGAAAATCATGATGGACGGAAAGAAACAGGAAGGAGTGGTGGTGATGTAAAACTTCAATAATTGAGAACTTTCATAATTATGTTTCGCAACACATTTCCTCCGGCCATCCTTGCCGGAATATGCATATCCATCGGATGCGTGGTCAATCTGCGCACAGGCGGCGTGGCCGGAGCCGTGCTCTTCGCCTTCGGTCTCACCGCTGTGGTATATTACGGTCTGAAGCTCTATACCGGAACGGCAGGCTTCGTACGCCGCAACGGCGATTGGGGCATGCTTGCCACTGTTTTGGCAGGCAACATCGCAGGTTGTCTGCTCATGGCGCTCATGATACGCTTTGCGCAACCCGACTGCATCGAACCGGCTACGGCCATCACAAACTACCGTCTGGCCAAAGGCGCACTGCCGTGCTTCATGCTCGCCATCGGCTGCGGCTTCATCATGACCACTGCCGTACAGTTTGCACGGCAAGGCAAGATGCTCGCCCTGCTGCTCGGCGTGCCGGTGTTCATCCTCTGCGGCTTCACCCACTCCATCGCCGACGCGTTCTACTTCATGCTCGCACCTGCCGACACCATCTTCTCGCCATCCCTCCTTATTATATATATAGGTGAAGTGGCCGGCAACTTCGTGGGCTGCAATCTTTACAGGGTTGTAATGAAAGCGAGCCGGACGCAATAGGTGTCTGACAATGCAACTGGTAAGTCATCTATTATATCAACCCTGATGTTTTTTGCACAAGTTTCTTGGTCAATCAAATACTCTTCGCATCTTTTGCAGATACAAGAGAAATATAAACCGTGATTTATATAAACAGCCATTTATATTATGAGATTTTACGACCGCGGAAAAGCAATACCCCATTACCCTACTGTCCGCCCAGCCGGCCGAAATACTCGATTATGTCATCCCACGTCTTGAACGTGTCGGAACCGAAATCGATGCGCGTGCTCATGAAGTCGGAAGAACCGTTGTCATCGAGTCCGTCGATGAGATAGTCACCGTAGAGCAGGTCCTTGCGGTTGGTGAGAATGAGCCGGTTGTATGCCGCCACTCCCAATGTCTCAAATGTCCACTCCTGCATGCGGCAGGCATAACCGGTATCGTTGGTGGGCAGTGACGCCACTATGCGCACATCATAATGCTCCGTCAGCAGGCGGTAAGCCTTCAGCATGCTCGGCAGCGGCCGGCTGTCGCGCCCCATCATCGTCCCCTCTATACATATATATACGATGCCGCGCTGGCGTCCCTCCTGACGGTCGTCAATCCAACGCACCACGGGCAGCACGGAATGTATGAACACAGTGTCGTTCATGCGGTGCTCGCCATGGAAACTGAGCGCATTGCGGTAGTGCGAGGCAAAGAGGTCGCGCGTATGCACAACGGGGTCCTCCAGTCCGAAGAGCCCCCAAACGTGTTCCTGTTCATCGTCGGTCATGCCGTCGAAACACTGCGCCGCCACCTCCTGATACTCGGCCTGCAACTGCTTTGTCATCATAAAATCCTTCATTCCATCGCGGCGCGGACTGTAGAACGTCACCTTGCCCAGCATGTTGTGTTTCAATATATCATCGGCAATGCCGAATGCCGGATTTATCAAAATGCGGTCGTAGCCGCGCAACATCTCGGCATACATTCCGCCCATCGACGTGCCGATGATAAGGTCGGGACGCTCGTTGTCGCACAGCCCTCGCAACAGGTCCATGGCCTCGGCAGGATGTACAGGCAGGTCGGGGGCTATCACCACGGCTCCCGGCAACATATCGCGCAACCGTGTCACCGTGCCCGACTGTCCGGAAGAACCGAACCCGTGCACATACATTATCTTCTTGCCCGCCATCAGTTCGGGATATGTCTTAACATAAGAGTTGTCTTTGCTCTGAGTGTTCATTTGGCTTACCTTGTTTTCGATTAATTATATACGACTGCAAAATTAGAAAAAATCGCGCTATTTCCTTCACATCAATACAAAGAAAAATAAAGGTCTGCCGGAACAACCTGTCAATACTTGATTTTGAAGTAATCCAAAATAGCCTTGTAATTGTCCTGTGCTGTCAGGCAAGTGTCTGTCAGATAGCCCGGAATATGTGTCCACTCATGAAGCCCCCTGTAATAAAACATCTTGAGTTCGTCTGTAATGATAAACGGCACCATACCGTGACAAAGACACTCCTTGAACATAACCAACCGACCGACACGACCGTTGCCGTCTTGGAAAGGATGAATTGCCTCAAACCGGTAGTGTAAATCAAGAATGTCGGTAAGTTGGACATCAGCTTTCGACTTGTACTCTTTGAGCAACGACCGCATAGCCGCAGCCACCTTCGACGGTTCTACAGTAGCAACGCCTCCCACCTCATTGGGCAAACGCTTGTATTGCCCAACTGCAAACCATGACTTGGACGCATCTGACGTGCCATACTTCAACAACATATGCAGTTGTTTTATCATACTCTCCGAAAGTGGCTCGGTGGCATGGTCTATGATAAAGTCGATGCACCGGAAGTGATTGGTTGCCTCGATGATATCATCCACCCTGACAGCCTCATCCGTAACCCCGATGGTGTTGGTTTCAAATATATAGCGCGTCTGCTCCTTTGTCAGACGGCTGCCCTCCATATGATTTGAATTGTATGTAAGATCTATTTGCGTCCTGTGGTATATGCCACCCTTCTTCTTCCCAATCCGTTGTTCACGCAATATTTTCAGAAGCGGGGAAATCTGCTTTTGGGCATTTCCCCTTTGAGGCAACGGAGTATCAGCGGGAATGTTCCAAGTCTTTCCGACAAGTTGCGCACCATTGATTTTTCCCTGTACGCAATAATTGCGCACAGTCCGCTCGGCTACCCCATGGGCTTCGGCATACTCCCGGACAGAAACGAATTCTTTGTCTATCGGCATGAAATGATGAATTTTATATGCAAAGATACACATTTCTTGCCGATATCGGCAAGAAACGGAAAAGGAAAGTCGCGAATCTCACAGTTTATATATATCTTTGCCAAACAAAAAAGTATTTGCCTGCAAAGAAACAACACCTTTGCAAGCCAAGCATTAACAGATTTGCAAGCCAAACGAACGTATCCATGACAGCAAAGGAACAACCACAGACAAAAGAGCAACTCGAGCTCTTCTACAAAGACCACGCCACATCACTCACCACACAGATAGCGGCACTGAACCTCCGCAACCGCATTTTCCTTACCGCCGAGCTTACCACATTCATCGCGGCCATAGGTTTCATCGTGGCCTACACCGTATACGGGAAACTGTGGCTGACGGCCGGGGCGGCACTGATGGCCGTGGCATACATCGCGGCAAGGCGGATGGACGTGACCAACAGCGAGCACATAGCCCTGCTGACCGCCCGCCGCACCACCTACGAGAACGAACTGAAATATCTCGGCGGCGACTTCTCGCCATTCGATGACGGGCGGCGGTATTCCGACCCGCAGCATCCGTTCACATTCGACATGGACATCTTCGGGCCGCAGTCGCTCTTCAACCGTATCAACCGCACCGTGACCACCGGAGGAAGCGACGAGCTTGCCCGACGGCTCTCTTTCCTGCCCACCGATGAAATGGGGGAAAATGAGGCCGAAATGTTGCCGCAAAATGCAGAAATGCCCCATTTCATCGAACATATAAAGCAACAGCACGACAAGATAAACCGTCTGGCGGCAGACGAGGAGGTGCGCACGAGATTCGTTTCATGCAGGCACGACACACCGACAGACACCGGTGCCGTACTGCAGGCCATCAGCGACGTGCGCCACATAAAACTGCCCGCATGGGCCTCGTCGCCAACGGCACTCGTCGTGGCATGGCTTTCGCTTGGCGGATTCCTCGCCACAACGCTGCTCTCGGTCTTCACTTCCATGACATCGAGCATACCCACCGTATGGGGCACCATGCACCTGTTCGTCCTCCTCATGATATGCAACAAGCCGCTGCGTGCCGTAGACAAGACTGCCGGCCGCCTGCACAACGAGTTGAAGGCCTACGCCGAACTCGTCGGCATACTGCTGTCCGACGGAAAAAACACCGATGGAACGGGCGGTTTTGCCGGTCAGGACAATCAGGACATAGGGGATGTAAGACAGGCTTTCAGCTCCCTGCGACGCATACTCGACGGCTACGACCGCCGCGGCAATGTGCTCGGCATGATTCTCGTCAATGTCTTCCTGCTCAACGACTTCTTCCTCGTAAGGCGTTTCAGCCGCTGGCAGCAGTGCCATACCGGCACCATCCTCCGCTGCATCGGCGAGGTCAGCAACATCGACGCACTGATATCCATGGCCACATTCCGCTTCAACGAGCCGCAGGCCGGCAGCGCCGAAGTGGTGGAGGCCGACGGTGTGGTGTACGAAGCCCGCGGACTGTGGCACCCGTTCATAGGCGACCGGGCCGTGCGCAACGACTTCAGCATAGCCGACTCGCACTATTACATCGTCACAGGTGCCAACATGGCGGGCAAGAGCACATTCCTGCGCTCGCTCGGCGTGAACTATATATTGGCCATGAACGGCATGCCCGTGTTTGCCGAGGGGCTGAAGGTGTCGCTGTTCTCGCTTTTCTCTAGCATGCGCACCAGCGACGACCTGGCTCACGGCATAAGCTACTTCAACGCCGAACTGCTGCGGCTGCGCAGCCTCATCGCCCACTGCCACCGGCACATCCACACGCTCATCATCCTCGACGAGATACTGAAAGGCACCAACTCGCTCGACAAACTGAACGGTTCGCGCATGTTTCTCGACGCCATCTCGCGCCTGTCGGTGACGGGCGTCATCGCCACCCACGACCTCGAGCTGTCACGAATGACCGACGAACGGCCCGACCGCTTTTCCAACCGGTGCTTCGAAATACAGCTTGCCGACAAAATAACGTACACATATAAGATTACGCCGGGTGTGGCCCGCAACCAGAACGCCACTCATCTGCTGAAGAAAATAATCGAGGAGGTGTGAAGATATCTCGTTTTTATTGTGTACTTTTGCAACGATATAAACCATTTTTCACATTCTGCGTAATTTGTACATTCAACATAAAAAACAATAAAGCAAACACATCATGACAAAAAGACTGAAACCGGGTTCGCTCTGCATCCACTCGGGATGGCGGCCCAAAAACGGCGAACCCATAGAGCTGCCCATCGTGCAGTGCACCACTTTCAAGTATGACAACACCGAAGAGATGGCAATGCTCTTCGACCTGAAGAAAGAAGGCTACTTCTACACACGCCTGCAAAACCCCACCAGCGATGCCGTGGCATCAAAGATTGCCGCACTGGAAGGTGGTGTGGGCGCCATGCTGACATCGAGCGGACAGGCAGCCAACTTCTACGCCGTGTTCAACATCTGCGAGGCGGGCAGCCACATCGTGGCTTCGAGCGAGATTTACGGCGGCACATACAACCTCTTCGGCGTGACACTCCGCAAACTCGGTATCGAATGTACCTTCGTCAATCCGGAAGCCACGGAAGAGGAGATACAGCAGGCATTCCGCCCGAACACGCGCGCACTCTTCGGCGAAACGATTTCCAATCCCGGCTGCCGTGTGCTCGACATAGAGAAGTTCGCACGTCTGGCACACCGCAACGGCGTGCCGCTCATAGTGGACAACACCTTCGCCACTCCCATAAACTGCCGCCCGTTTGAGTGGGGAGCAGACATCGTGGTACACTCTACTACCAAATACATGGATGGACATGCCACCAGCGTAGGCGGCTGTATCGTAGACAGTGGCAACTTCGACTGGGATGCCCATGCCGATAAATTCCCCGGACTTTGCACACCGGATGAGTCTTACCATGGATTGACCTACACTACCTCTTTTGGTAAAATGGCATATATAACCAAAGCTACTGCCCAACTGATGCGCGACTTAGGCAGTATCCAAAGCCCGCAGAATGCTTTCCTGTTGAATTTAGGACTGGAAACGTTGCATCTCCGCATGCCTCAGCATTGTGGCAACGCACAGAAAGTAGCTGAATATCTTTCTAAAAACGACAAAGTAGCCTGGGTGAACTATTGTGGTCTTCCGGGAAACAAATACTACGAACTGGCTCAGAAATATATGCCGAACGGTTCCTGCGGTGTTATCTCTTTCGGACTGAAAGGCGGACGCGAAGTATCTATCAAATTTATGGATTCACTGCAACTGGCTGCTATCGTGACTCATGTGGCAGACGCCCGTACATGTGTACTGCATCCTGCGAGCCACACACACCGTCAGCTGACTGATGAGCAACTCATGGAAGCAGGTGTACGCCCGGACTTGATCCGCTTCTCGGTGGGTATAGAAAGTGCCGAAGACATTATT
>NZ_URNN01000108.1 GCF_900549175.1 uncultured Prevotella sp.
ATCGGATGCGGATGAACCGCGTTAGCCTATGCAAACATAGTAACTTGTCTTTGACCGCATATAATATGAAGTCGGTTGTTGTTTTTGTGTGGCGGGCAAAAACAAGTTCTGCCCCTACGGTAAACCGGTCATTTATGAGCAATTCCGCCAACGGGTATCCTTATTAAAAACCGCATTTTTTTATTTGACATAAAAACCTGATGAGCTTTGTAAAGCTCATAGAAATAGTTCTCATCAGTTCAGCCATGCCCTTGCGTTTGTCGTACCGCTTTTTACGCAGCTCCTTCCATATGGAGAACAGCGAGTGTACAATTCTTTGCATGGTGTCGAGATTGCACGCTGATTCTGCGGCCTTGCGTTTCACCTTGTTCTGCAGGAGGTTGTAATCCAGCTCCCAGTGCATACTCTCTATCGACCAGTGTTTGCGTACAAGCGCTCCAAGTCTCGGTGTATCTGTTGGGTGGCTTGTCACATACAGTCGTGCTTCAGAGGTGCGTTGCCCCGTGGATTTTCTTATCGTATCGGAATCGTACCGGATAACGGTAAGGTTTGTGCTCCATTTCTCTTTATCCACAACAATATCCCTGCCGTTGTAGATGCTGTAGGTTCTGGTTTCGATTCTTCCGTGACCGAGTTCATGTCCTTCGGTGTATGAATATACAGGCGTGCGGCTTTTTATCCTGTCCCCAACTCCGTAGCGCAGTGCCCGCTGGTTCGCCTTGAGTTCGATAAGGAAATCGCCGCCCTTTTCCCGGATTTTGTCGACAATGTCTTTTTGCATTGACATTGCATCGGCCGTGACCGTTTTTCAGTATATGCGGAGCTTGTCAAGAAGCCGTGGTACCGCCTTTATCTCATTGCTTTTCTCCCCGCATATCTCTGTGGCCAGCGTGATGCCGGTGTCGTATGAATAAGCCGACACGATGTCGGGATTGCGCCCGTTATCCAGGACAGTACCGCGCTCCGCCTTGCCGTCGATGCAGATTATCTTCATTCCATGACAGTCTTTGAGCAGATTTTCGTGGAAGGTCTCTGCAAACTGCTGCATCCTGTCTGCCATGGCCTGACCGTCTATTCCGTTTTCAACCCGGCAGAGAGTTGCTTCAGAGGGCACACCGTTACCGAGCAGGTCCATTTTCTTGAATTTGTTGAGATTGTATTGCTCGAATTCTATTATGTCGGCACGCCCGACATGCCCGCAGCTCCTGCCGAGTATCATCTGAACGATGATGTCTTTGAGTTTGTGACGGATGTTTCCCTTGACCGCTCTGCGGAAATCGGGGACAGATGAAGCAAAATTCATCAATTCAGACAGCATATTGCACTTGGATTCAGATTTATTTGTTAATTTTGCTGTGTGATTGGATGCAGACGCATCAATCGAATGAGCATGGTCGAGTGGCTTGGATTTATTCATAATTATTTGATTTTCACCTATAAAGTTACGTAAATCTGCCACTTGATCAATTTCTAATTAGTATATTTTGTTGAAAATGAGACAAATACGCAATTTTTGACCATGTCTTCCAGAAATCAAATCCGACCGTGAAATCGTCAGGAATGCGAGCCGAAAGGCCCCAAAGCAAATGAACAAGCTCGCTATAAAATAACATTATTTCTGAACGATAAAAGCAATATTAAATGAAAGAGCCGTGGTTTTGTGATGATTTTTTTATTTGTTATCGCATGTAATACGATAAAAAATGTTACCTTTGCACACGACAAGATGTGATTTGTGTGCGCTGGAAGTAAATGTTGGCGAAATCTTTTGTGGTTTTGCAGGACACGATGAAATATTATTATAAAATGTGATGAATTTAAAGATAACTGACGGCGTTAAAAAACACACTTTGGACTTTTAGACAAATAATAAATATAACAAATAATAAATTTTGAGTGAATATGGAGAGAAAAATTGACCGAAAACGTTGTTTCTTGGTGTTGACAGTGTTCATGGTCATGTCCTTGGCATTATGTGCACAGACAACAGAAGCGAACGGCGGGGGGAGTGATGATGGCGTGTCAATATCAACTATCAAGGATACGCAAGTGATTAAACTGAAGGATAAGAATATTTTGTTCAGGGCGAATGTGGATATACCAAATGACTATCCAGAGCTTCAATCTTATATTTGCAGGAAGATGTTTGGTGTCGATAATAGGTCGTTGGAGCAGGGGTATGTTGACTATATGGCGAAGCACGATGTGGTGAAAGACCCTCAAAAGGCATCGAAATTGGTTCGGGGAATACATGACTTTCAGTTTTTAGAGATTGTTGCAACTGGATATGTGCCAGACAGGTATCTTTCATATGATGCACTTCTCATAGACAGTGTTTACGAAAAGACAAAGACCTTAAGTATTGGGAAGATTACAGACGAGGTGACATATTCAAATAGCTCGTACCGTAGGGAATATCACATTATCTTTGATTTGCAGAATAGGAAAGTAATGGGTTATGACGATGTGTTTGCCGTGGATGATTTTTTGTTCAGCGAGAAGGAGAAGTCCCTAGACTGGAATTTTGTCTTGATGCCTTCAGACATGAGTTTGTATGCGGCACCCGAAAACGCGGAGTTGGTGCGTCTTCCGTTGGGATGCTTGAGGAATAAAATTACGGATAACTTCAGTCGGTTTATAGATTGGAGCAATGTCGTGTTTGTGGATGATGCCGATGTGGCATCAGGAAAGGGGTATCTTTTCATGTCAGATAGCGTGTGCAAGTTATACAACGGCGGCCTTTGGTGGAAGAACGTCATGAATATTAGTGACGGAGAGATAGATGTTTTTTTGAGTGGCTCCAAGGAACAACGTGTGTTGGGTGCTGAGATACGTTTGGCAAGAGACTATATGAGATTTTTGGCCAAAAAGGAAAGGGGCGAGACAATAGATGAAGGAGAAATGTTTTACGATAACTCTGCCTGTGACATTCATGTCAAGGGTATAAACGAAAATAATATTAATTCAGTGATGAGCCGTACGGTTGTTTCTTCAAAGACCCATTCGTCGGATGTCACGTTGTTGATAGAACGTGACGGAAAACTTGTTGTACCTATCGTTATGAGCTTAGGTAATAGGAATAGGTGGTATATTTCGTTTGAAGAATTTATGGTTTCGGGTTTCAGAGAGTATATCAGTAAGTGTTCTCCTGGACGATACAATAAGAAGTCTGTAAGGACGGTTGTAAAATTGAGGTTGATTAGAGATGAATACGGCAAGGGAACCTTTGAATTCGTAGATAATTAGAATTATTGGTGGCCGCTAAACTATAAAGATTTGAGTCCAACTTCTTAAAAGGCAGAAGTTGGATTCTTTATGTTCAAAATAGTTTGGCGGACAGTAATAATTAGAATAGGGATATCAAAAAGCCAACACAATGTAGTTAGCTACATATGCAAGAACTTGATTTGATACATCAAATGCTATTTTATCTCGTCAGCGAGAACTTCAGTGAGAAGCCGAAGTCCTGCGTCGTTGTGGGATAACTGTTGCTTGACAGCAGCGGTGTGTTGGTCTGGCGGTCGTAGTATGCACTGAGTGTGAGCAGGCGCGAGAGGGTGTAGTCGGCCATGAACGACATCTTGAAGGCTGAGTTTCCGCTGCTGGCCGAGCTTGTCACGGTGGCAATGTCGCGCGTGATGGCGGCCTGTTTGCGGAATGATATGTCAAGGCGCAGGTTGAGGTCGTGGTTAACACCGCGTCCCCGTGCGGTGGTGTTGGTCTGCTGCTTGTTGTTGTTTGCAGCGTTTTTCGAGTTGCCGCGTTGCGACTTCCGTATCTTGCGCGACGTGCCGCTGCCGAAGAGGTTGAAGTTGCTTATCTTGTAGCCCATGCCTATCACCCAGTCTTTGCTCAGCGATTCGTTGAGCTGTATGCTCGTCATGCTGAGGCTGAGCACGCGCGTTGTGCGGTACTCGAGCTTGCATGTGAGGTTGTTCTGCAGCGTGACGTCGAGTCCGAGCAGCGGCGAGAAGGCCTCGTTTATGCTCACCGTGCTCACGTTGTACATGCTGTTGGGGATGGGGTTGCCCGTGGTCACGTCGGTGATGAATCCCAGTCCGTTCATGTATTCCTGATATGTGCTGTACGAAGCATAGCTTCCCACGGCGAAGACACTCTTGTAGGAGTGGTTCAGGTTGACGCTCTTGAAGTGGTCGCGCAGCCACGGCAGCTTGCCCAGTCCGCTGTATTTCAGCGTCCAGTTGGGCATCATGCGCTTGAGGGTGGGGAAGATGTCGAGTGCCGAACCCGAGCCGGAGGTGTATGCGGAGAGGAACGCCGGGATGAGGACATCGGCGCTGTACTTGTTCACCGTGCCCAATTCGGGGTTGTAGGCCGAGCCGCTCAGGTTTACACCATTGGCGTCGAACGTGCCCTGCGGGTATCGTGTGCCGGCGTATTGCGCCTGCACACGGCTGTGGAATCCGTCGATTGAGTTGCAGAACCGCGTGAACGACTTCGAGCTGTATCCGTTGTTTGCATCGCCCATACCCTCGAGGGCGCTCTTCAGACTGATGGTTGTCATCGTGAACGAACCGCTGTGTGTGCCCGGCATTCCCGCGTACATATATTGTATGCTGCGCGCCTTGTTGACCGTGCGGCTTGCGTTGAGGTCAATCTTGAGGTCGCGCACGGGTTCGAGGGTGACGCGCACCTGCAGGTCTTCGCTTGCCGATGTGGTGGCGGGGGTGGCCACACTGTCGTTGCTGAGCAGCCAGTTGTTGTCGTAAGCCTTTTGCAGATAGCCGTCGCCGGTGAGCCCGAAGGCGAAGTCGAGGCCGGGCGATAGCACGCTGCCCGTGCGCTGTCCGAAGGCGTCGCCTATGTTGGGGATGAATCCCGGCAGTGTCATCGAGTACTGGTTGCGGTAGGTTATGCCTATGCTGCGCACCATCATGAGCAGGCGCGCCGCCGATTGCGCGGGCTTGTACCACCACTGGTTCTCGAGCGGTTCCTTCGGTGTGACGCTCAGTTTTATCTGTACCGTGTCGAGATTCTTTATCAGAATCTTGTTGGCGTCCACCACCTTGTACTTCAGGTTGTACGGTTTGCCGTCCTTAGTCTTCGCCGACACGATGATGCGCTTGCTCTTCTTGTTGTGCGCCACGGTGACGGTGGTGTCGGCCTTCAGCGTTATCTCGCGCTGGAAGGTGTTCTTGTTCTTGGGCAGTTCGCCCTGCTGTTTCTTGTCTTCCTTTGTGTCCTTGAGGTCTTTGCCGTCGCTGTCGTTGCCTTTGTCGTTCTTGGCAGTGGGCAGTTTGCGTGCAGTGCTGTTCTTCTTTATCTTGTTGTTGGATATCACCGGTTTCTTGTTGAAGCGCTCGTTGGCCTTCTTAAGGAAGGGAATGTGGTTGTAGAGCGTCTCCATGTTGAGCGTTGAATTGATGTTGAGGTTGCGGTTGTTGGATATTGTGTTGCCGAGCGACGTGCCGTCGTCAAGTTCCGTGCCGCGTATCCACGAGTAGTTGGCCGTGTAACTGGCGTCGGCGGTGAGCCAGTCGAATATGGGCAGCTTGTTGAGAGGCACCTGATACGACGCCGAGAACGACTGCTGGTAGTCGAGCGGGCGGCCGAGATTCTTGATGCTGTGCCATACCGAGTCTTTCCAGGCGTGGTAACGGTCGGGGTAGAGGTCTTTGTTCACGGGCGTGTACGGTTCCTCTATCTCTGCGTGCGTGGCCGACTGGAAGTTCATGTGCAGATTTTTTGTGAAGTCCCAGCGTATGGAGAAGTCGCGGTTCCACAGGAACTGCTCGCTGAACGTGAGCGGAAGACTGCTGCCGGCAGCTGTGGGATCCATGTCACGTTCCTGCAGTTCGTAGTAGTTGCGTATCATTTCGGTGTTGAAAGATATGTTCTGCGGCAGATAGTTTATGCCGATGGCCTTGGGGAAGTTGAGCCATTTGCTCTTGCCTTTCAGCTTTTTGAACGGTTCGAAAGTCTTGTACACCGGCGTGTAGCTGTAGTTGAGCGAGCCGCGCCACTGGTCTTCCTTCTCGTATACGGTGGTCTCGCCCGACGTGCGGCTGTGCGAGTGGCTGTAGCTGAACGAGAAGTTTGCGGGGTCGTAGGGCATGGGGTGACGCTTGGTCTTTATGCCCACGCGCACGTTAGACAGCGAGAAGTTGGTGTTGGTGGTCTTCGTTACGGCTATCGATTCTATGGAGTCACGCTCGTGAGAATCAATGGCCGACTCGAGCGCATCGTCCAGATTCATATCCGTGTCGAGCGGGTTATACTTCGGGCGGGTCTCCTCCTTGGTCACCGAGTAGTATAGCGGTGCGGTCACCTTTGCCTTGTCCGGGAAGAATTTTCCCAGCTCGAGGTTTGCCGTAAAGCTGAAAGTCTTGTAGTCGTCGGTGGTGCGTTGTGCGAGTCCCTCCTCCAGTCCGCCGAACCCTTCGGTAATCATTTTGCCCGTAAGGTTCACCGTTCCGAAGTCGGACAGCTGCATGTTGAGCGCTCCCGAGGCCGCCCATCCGCCCTTGTTGTTGAACTCGAGCAGTCGCAGCTCGTTCACCCACACCTCTCCCGACTTTGGTGTGGCCGATATGTTGCGCACACCTATCATCATCGTCTTCACCTCGCCGAGCGACGGGTTGCCCATGATGCTCACCTTGTTGTTGGGCTTGGCCTCGTCGTATACGGAGAACACGGTGGTGTACGATGCCCCGCCGGTGGCTCTCGCCTTGTTGCGCGCCTTCTTCAGTGCGGTGAAAATGCTCAGGTCAATGTCAAGCATATTCTCCTCGGGCCACACAGCCCGGCAGTCTGTGGGCGAGAACTTGTCGTACTGGCGCTCGGGTGTGAGCTTCAAAGGTATCTCATATTCGTAGTAGTTGTTCTTGTAGTCGCTGCCCAACCGCACGAAAACGGCCAGCTGGTCGTTCTGCAGATTGGTGGTGTTCTGCAGCATGGCGTTGGCGTGAACGAACATTTGCAGACGCCTGTACTGCCGCAGGTCGAGCGTGGTTGTCTTGTAAACGGCCTTCGCCTCGTCCTTCGACAGGTTCTTCACGGTCATGTTCATGGCCTGCTCGTTACTCTCCACGAGCTGCGGCTGCGACGGGTCGGTGACGCGGCTGATGCCCGGCGGCAGCACGTAGTTGACGGGTTGTTTGTCGTTGTTCTCCTCTATGTTCACCGCGCTCACCTCCATGGTGCCGCTGCCGCCTGCCGCGCCTTGTCCGAGGTTCTGCTCGTACATGCGCCATTCGCCGCGCACCAGGTCGAGACTGCCGAAGCGCAGTATGACGGGACGCTGGAACCCGGTGAGGAACATGCGCATGAAGCGTATCGACGAGAAGTCGCTGATGGAGCCTATGCGCTCCTTGTCGGCGGCGTTTATGGGTATGCGGAACTTGTACCAGTTGACGGTTTCCTTCTCTCCGTTGCGCAGTGGGGCCGTGTATGTGCGCTTGTCGGTGATGTAGTTGCTGCCGATGTTGTTCTCGTTGATGTCTTCGGGGCGTATGCTCACGCGGTACTGGTAGTAGCGCTCGTACTCGTTGAGGGTGTAGTCCTGGTTGATGTCCTCCACGTCGGGGGTGGTCTTGTACGACGTGTCGTAGCTTTCGCTGTTGCCGTCGTTGTCGGGCGAGTTTCCCTGCGGGTTGTTTATGCGCTTGTAGCGTTCGAGTATCGAAGCCTGACGGCGGTCGAGTTCAGAGCCGCGGAAGTACTGGTAGTCGTCGTTGGCGGGGTCGGCCTGCCATGCGGCGCGTATGCTGTCGTTGGTTATTGACTGCACGAAGCTGTTGAATCCGGCATAGGGGTCGAAGGCTCGCTCCTCGTCGTCGTTGAGTCCGTTGAGTCCCACATCCTGCTTGGCGCGCGCTCCCGATGTTGTGGCAAAGGCGTAAGTCTGCGTGGCCTGCACCGGAATCTTGCCCCACTGCGTGGTGGTGAAGCTCTCGCTGCCGTCCACGGGCATGCCGCTCTCGTAGAATTTCTTTCCGTCGCGCAGCACATCCTCGCTCACCTCGCCGAGATTGATGTAGAGGTCGCCGCCGTATGCCGGGGCGTCGCCGTTCTGGCGCGAGTAGATGAAGGGGTCGAGCATCCAGAACTCTATGTACTCTATGTTGGCCGTCTCGAAGTCGTTGGTGTCCAGTTTGCGCATCATGCCGCCCCACTTTGCCGCGGGGTTCTGCACGGAGCCGTCGGGGTTGATGGCGGTGGAGAAGTTGTAGGGGCCGCGTTCGTTGGGGTAGTACGCCAGATTGAGTATCGGCAGCGTGGCCGTGGCGCCGTTGTACGTGCTCTGGTCGCGGTTGGGGTAAAGCTCGCTGATGTACACCTCGCGCACGTAATGGTTCGAAAGCTGGTTCAGATCGCTCTTGATGTGCCCCGGAGTGAGCGAGCTGCTCTTGTACGTGAACAGCGGGTCGATGGTGTACCACGCGAGCAGCGAGCGGTTGAAACCGCTTGACAGCCCCTCCTTGTCGGACGATTCGGGGAACATCGACGGTACGCTCGACAGCACCCACGACTTGGGGTCGGACACGCTTATGCCGTTCTTCGTGTTCTCGAAGTCGTCGATGTACGACGCGTCATCCTGCGTTCCGCCGGCCTGTCCGGCGATGAGCTGCGCAAATTCGCCCGTCATCGTTATCTGCGACGGCTGCGTGCAGTGAAGGAAGGGTATCTTGTCGAGAAGGTTTGTGAGCCACTGGCTCTCCTTCTTCCAGTTCATGTTGAGTCCCCAAAGGAAGTTGTTGAGCGGTTCGGAACCCATGGCCACCTTCGAGGTGAGCGTCTGTTCGCGCAGATGCTGGAATGTTCCGCCCATCTGGAAGTTCTTCGAGAAGTCGTATTCCCAGTTGAGTCCCAGCATCGTCTTGCGCATCATGCCGAAGTCGGTGTCGCTCTCCAGACTCACGTTGACCGACGTTCCGGCGTCGATGATGCTCTGGTTGAGGATGGTAACCTCGCCGGCAGAGTAGTCGACACTGTAGTCGGAGCCCTCGCTGAGCACCACTCCGCCCGCCGTCACCACCACCGAGCCTTGCGGAACGTTGTATGCCCCGAGCGATATGACGTTGGCCGACGTGCCCTTGTATTGTCCTGTCAGTATGTACTTGTCCTTTTCGGCCACCTGTTTGGCCGCCGTCTTGGTGGTGTCGTACAGTTCGGTGAAGGCGTATTTGTCTGCCGCGGCCTCCGGAACGCCCGCGGTGACGAGATAATTCTTGAGATATGAGCCGAAAGGTTCGGCGGCGGGGAAGAACACGCGGCCGTTGCTGACGGTGTATCCCTCCACGAAGTCGAAATAGCCGTTGGGGTTCACCTTATTGTTATTGTCCAGACGGTCGGCCCCCAGCACGCGTATTATCGGGCGGTCCTTCACCTGCTGTTCGGGCAGATAGGTCAGGTAGACTCCCGTTGTGTCGTTCTGGTACTTCACGTCGAGGCGGAACTTGGTCTTCTCCACCGTCGAAGCCAGATAGTATACGTTCTTCATCATCAGCCGCCAGTTGGCCATTTGCGGGCTGTTGTTGGTGTTTTTCAGCGCCTTTACGAAGAGAGCCTCGTCGGTGTTGGTGTTGTCCGAGGCAAATTCTCCCACCTGATAGGTCTGTCCGTTGAGGGTATACTCGAACGCCACGGCCAGAACCTGGTCTGACTGCAGCGTGGTTTTGAGCGATATATAGCCGAGAGCCGTGTTCACCGTGTATTCCGACGATGTGAGCAGGCGTGCGCTCTGCAGCTTCTCATAGTCGACGGCACCGGTGAATCCGCCTATGGCGTCGAGCACGGTGCTCGTTTGGTCGATGTTGCGCGCGGCGGCATACTCGTGCGTCATGGCGTTGTATTCGCGGTTGGCGCCGTTGCTCGGTGCCACGTCGCCGCCTCCGCCCCACAGCGGGTTGGCCGTGTTGCGCCCCTCGCCGAGGTCGGCCAGGGCTATGATGTTGCGCGTGTTGCTCGTCGTACCGGTCTTGTTGGTCACCCAAACCTCCACGCGCGTTATCTTCACTCCCGTCATTATGTTGGGCAGCGAGGCCATGCCGCGGTCGTAGCGCTCGCGGAAGTAGTGGGCCAGGAAGAAGTGGCGGTTCTCCTCGTAGTCGGCCACGTCAATCTCGAACGGCGTAAGCTGTGTGCCGCCCTTCGACGAAACGCTTTTCGATGTGGAGTTCTTCTGCGAGATGACCGTCTGCAGTTTCAGCTTGCCGAACTGCATGTCGGTGCGCACACCGAACAGCGACGAGGCGCCCTGGATGAGCGACGAGTTGGACGGGAAGGTCACGTTGCCGGCCTCCACCAGCTTTATTATCTCGTCTTCCTTGCCTTCGTAGGTCAGCTTGAGGTTTTTGGTGTCGAAGTCGAACGTGGCGTCGGTGTTGTAGTTAAGGTTCATGTTCACCTTGTCGCCCACCTTTCCGTTCAGGCTCAGGTTTATTTTCTCGTCGAAGTCGAACGCCGTTGTCTTGCGGTTGCGTATGGGCAGCGACGGGTTGTCTATGTTGTTGAGCGTGGCGCCAATCTTCAGTTCGGCCGTTCCCTGCGTCTTTATGCGCACTCCTCCGGGGCCGAATATCTTCTCGGCGGGGCCGAGGTCGAAGTGCATGTCGGTGAAGTCGAACTTGTTCTTGCCCTGCGCGGCAACGTTCTCCGCGTCTTTCCGGCGGAAGAACTCGCGCATGGCGCGGCGCTCGCTCCACCGGCGGTACTCTGCGGGAGTCATCATCACCGGCGTGTTGAGGTAGGAGTCGCCTATCTTGGAGCCCACGAAGTATACGTTGAGCGAGTCGTCGTAGACAGCCTCCTGCCTGATGTTCTCCGGCATCTTGAGGTCGATGGCCGCCGAGTCGAGGTCTTCGGTGAGCACGGGGGCCGTCTTCTTTATCCTCCACCGCGGGTGAAGCAGCGAGTCGGGTATGGTCTCGTCCTCTACGGTGAGCTTGGGCTGGGCCTTAGGCACGGGCTTGCGGGCCGTGCGGGTCTTGTCATCCTGCGCCATGGCAAGGGTGAGTCCGCCGAGTATTGCTATGACGGGAACGGCGAGCAGGGGCTTGCACCGGCCCGCGCCCGACAGGAAAGACACAAGACGGGAGCCGGCGGACGTGCCCGTGGCATGCCCGTCTGCTCCCGTCTTGCACATATTATATATATGTCTTATCCAGTCCTTCATTCGCGTATAGTCTTTCTTCTTGTCCGCGGTTTTGCGCCCGCGTCTTCCGGCGCCCGTCTCCGGCGGCTTACTTTATCATCTTCAGCGCCATCTTCACCACCGTCTCCACCGGCGCGTCGGGGTGCTCCTGCAATATCTGCACCACCACTTTCTGCGTTGGGGCGGGTGAGAATCCGAGCATGGTGAGCGCGCTCACGGCCTCGTCCTTCACCTCGTTGTTGACGGGGGCCTGTATGGTTCCGCCGGCGGGTATCTCTTCGGCTATGCCCAAAGCCACTATCTTGTCGCGCAGGTCGACGATGATGCGCTGCGCCGTTTTCAGGCCGATGCCCTTTATTGTCTTCATCATCCGCTCGTTGCCGGTGGATATGCAGTTGCACAGTTCGGCGGGGCTCATCGACGAGAGCACCATGCGCGCCGTGTTGGCACCCACGCCCGACACGCTGATGAGCAGCACGAAGAGCTCGCGTTCCTTCTTTTCGGCAAAGCCGTAGAGCACGTGTGCGTCTTCGCGTATGGCCTCGTAGACATACAGGCGCACGTCTCTGCGGCCCTGTATGGCGGTGTAGGTGTTGAGCGAAATGTTAAGTCCGTAGCCCACTCCCCCCGTCTCGACGGTGGCCAAGGCGGGTGTCAGTTCGGTGAGTTCACCTCTTATGTATTCTATCATTCTATGTTGTTTTCGTATATATACATATCAATTAACGCCGAAAACATTCAATTATTGTATGCGTGGCGAATAAGTGTTCGATTTATCCGCGTTTTCAATGGCATAGGCTCGTTTTCTTTGCGGTCTCGCCGCGTTCTCTTTGAAAGGTGATGCCTTGCGTCTTGTTTTTGATGCAGTAACAATGAACAATCGCAACAAACTGCTTCTGATGCACGGGATATTCTGAAATGCGTGGCCGGAGGACGGAAATATCGCGGTATTCCGTGTGCAATCGAACCGTATGACCTATAGTTGATTATGCCGCCATGAGGCGTATTGTGCAGCTGTCGGTGCGGGATGATTCTGCAAAACTGCCCATATCGCAATGCGAAACGGCCTGTTTGGGAGTGCGAAACGGCTCATATAGCAATGCGAAACAGCCTCTTTGGATGTGCAGAAGGGCCGTTTGGGGGTGCAAAAAGGGGCAAAACGTGAGAAAACGGGCGCAAAAACGGGGTGCGGAGGCACCTTTTCCGCCTTTCCGTTGCCGTGCGGATATCTCTTTCAGTCTGTCCGTCATGCGTAAATATTGCATAGTTTTGTTTACAAAACATTGATCATCCGACATTTGGAGTGACATGTTATATACCAAGTATCGGGCTGAAAGCCCAACAAGCTCATAGCCCGGGGCAGAGCGAAG
>NZ_URNN01000109.1 GCF_900549175.1 uncultured Prevotella sp.
TTAACTCCTTAACTCCCTTTAACTCCTTAACTCCCTTTAACTCCTTAACTCCTTGCTAATCTTATCAAGCAACACGCCTTTTTCTCGATTTTAAACGTTATATTTGCAAACGAAACAAATATAATAAGATATGAAGACAATAAACACAAGGCGGACCATCCGCAAATATTCAGACAGAGAAGTTTCTGACGAGTTGCTCAACCGACTGCTCACCGAGGCCGGACGCACACAGACAATGGGCAACCTGCAACTGTACAGCGTGGTGGTGACACGCTCGAAAGAGGGCAAGGAGCGTCTGGCACCGGTACACTTCAACCAGCCCATGGTGACGGGGGCACCGGTGGTGCTCACCATCTGTGCCGACTACAACCGCACGAGCACGTGGTGCCGCAACCGTAAGGCGGAACCAGGGTACGACAATTTCCTGTCGTTCATAAATGCAGCAACAGACGCCCTGCTATACACCCAGACCTTCTGCAACCTGGCTGAAGAAGAGGGATTGGGACTTTGCTATCTCGGCACTACAGTATATATGCCGCAGATGATTATCGACGCTCTCCATCTGCCCAGGCTCGTGATGCCCGTGGCAACGATAACACTCGGATGGCCCGACGAGACACCGGCGATGTCAGACCGCCTGCCCATGGAATCGTTCGTGCACGACGAATCGTACCATGACTACTCTCCGGAGGACATCAACCGCTATTATGCAGCCAAAGAGGCTCTCGAGGAAAACCGCCACTTCTGCGAAATAAACAACAAGGAGACACTGGCACAGATATTCACCGACATACGCTACACAAAGAAAGACAACGAAGCCATGTCGGAAGGAATGATGGAAGCCCTGAAGAGGCAAGGATTCATCTATTAGCCAAGAGATAAGAGGTCAGAAGAAAGAGGTATGATTACTATCAAGCATAGACAAATCTTGATGGTAATCATACCTCTTTCTTCTGACCTCTTATCTCTTACTTAATTAAGAATGATCGGCTTATACTTCGGTACGAGGGTCTTCATTATAACCCATGCCAACAGATAAGCCACGGCACAGATGCAGAAGACTATCATATAGCCTGCGGGCTTGCCTTCAAAACCAAGGAAGGTGAACGCTGTACCCTGCTCCTCGGCGAATGTGAAAAGCTGACCGGAGCCCTTATTGATGAGGAACGAGCCTACACCACCGGCCATACCACCAATACCTGTAACGGTTGCAATGGCACTCTTCGGGAACATGTCACCTACGGTAGAGAAGATGTTGGCCGACCAAGCCTGATGACCGGCGCCTACAAGACCGATGATGATTGCAGGCCACCATGCCGAATACTCGCCCATCGGCTGGGCCGCAACGCACACCAATGGGATGAACGCGATGAACATCATGGCGAGCATACGGCCAGCATAAGGATTCATGCCCTTCTTGTCAACGAAGTATGTAGGCAACTTACAGATATAGATGGAAAGGAATGTCACGATGGCATAGAGGGTCATGATGAGCAACATACCCGTGCCCGAAGATGCCTTGTAGCCATAAACATCCTGGAAATATCCCGGAGCCCAGAACAGGAAGAACCACCACACACCGTCGGTGAAGAACTTACCCACGATGAAAGCCCATGTCTGCTTATAGCCGAAGCACTGGAGGAACGGTATCTGCTTCTCTTCCTTCACCTCGGCCTCAGTATCTTTCTTTACGGCCTCGGCTTCATCATCCTGATGGATATAGAGCAACTCGGCCTCGTTAACCTTTGACGATTTCTCGGGCTTCTCATACCACTTAACGAAGAAACCCATCCAGACGAAACCGAGGGCACCGATGATGATGAAGGCCATCTCCCATCCAAAAGCCTTTGCCAATGGCGGAATCATAAGCGGAGCTGCAAGAGCACCTACAGAAGCACCGGCATTGAAGATGGATGTGGCGTACGCACGGTCTTTCTTAGGGAAGTATTCTGCCGTAACCTTGATGGCTGCGGGGAAGTTGCCGGCCTCGCCGAGACCGAGAACGGCACGGCAAACGAGAAACAGCCAGACTCCCGTTGAAGCGACTGCCAAGGCTGCAGAACTGCCGTTTTCGAGCGCACGCATCGCATCGAGACTGTCCAATCCGTGGATATATTGTGTGGCTATGGCCGTACCGGCATGAATACAAGCTCCGAAACTCCACACACCGATAGCCCAAAGATATCCTTTCTTCGTTCCCATCCAGTCTACGAACTTGCCTGCAAAGAGCATGCAGAACGCATAGAAGATAGAGAAATAAGCAGTAATGTTACCATAGTCTTCATCTGTCCAGTGAAAATCGGGATAGATAAATTCCTTTGCTGTCAGCGACAGCACCTGTCGGTCGAGATAGTTGACTGTTGTCGCAACGAACAACAAGCCGCAAATCCACCAACGCCAATTTGTCATTTTTGTAGTTTGTACAGGACTCATTTTTGTTTTATTTTAGGTCTTTATTTAATTGTTTTGCAAAGATATGTAAAATAATTGATAATCAAGTAATTTTTTAAAAAATTTAATTCAGAGTGAAGAGATAAGAGTGAAGAGGTATGATTACTTTCAGAATCTGATTATGTTACCTACATAACCTAATCCTGAAAGTAATCATACCTCTTCACTCTACACTCTTATCTCTAAACTGATTAAATGATTCTCAATCCTGATAATACACCTTCTTCACCCTGTTGCTCACGCTCGTCAGCACTTCGTAAGGTATGGTGTCGAGAGCATCGGAAAGGACAG
Source organism: uncultured Prevotella sp. (assembly GCF_900549175.1). Taxonomy (GTDB): domain Bacteria; phylum Bacteroidota; class Bacteroidia; order Bacteroidales; family Bacteroidaceae; genus Prevotella. The sequence continues at coordinate 2,743 of NZ_URNN01000109.1, forward strand.
TCACCGGCAGATTGGCACCGAATATCTCCACTGTGTCTCCCTCGGCGCACGGAATGTCCGTCACGTCTATCATGGCCACGTCCATACAGATGTTGCCCACATAAGGCGCTTTCTGTCCGTTGACAAGGCAATAACAGCGGCCGTTGCCAAGATGGCGGTTCAGCCCGTCGGCATAGCCTATGGGGATGGCCCCTATCACACTGTCACGCTCGAGCACCCCACGGCGGCTGTAACCCACTGTCTCGCCGGCCGGCACATGGCGCAACTGCAGGATGGTGGTGCGCAGCGTGCTCACCGTGTTCAGGATATGATTGTCACGCGGGTCGACACCGTAAAGGCCGAGACCCAGCCGGCACATGTCGAGCTGACGCTCGGGGAAGTGCTCAATGCCCGCCGAGTTGTCTATGTGGCGCAGTATACGGTGGTCGAAAGCGGCCTGCAACTTGCGGCTGGCCTCGTCGAAGAGCCGGAACTGACGGGCGGAAAAATCGTCGAAACTGTCACTGTCGGAGCCCACGAAGTGCGAGAACACCGAACGCGGAATGATGGCATTCTGCTGTTTCAGGCGTCTTATCACCTCGTCAATGTCCCGTTCGGGGTCGAATCCGAGACGGCGCATGCCCGTATCAAGCTTTATGTGCACCGGCCATCCCGTTATGCCTTCCTTCTCCGCAGCACGTATGAGGGCGTCCATCAGACGGAAACTGTACACCTCCGGTTCAAGATCATAGTCGAACATGGTCTTGAAAGCCGTCATCTCCGGATTCATTATCATTATGTTGCCCGTTATCCCGTTCTTGCGCAGCGTCACACCCTCGTCGGCCACGGCCACGGCAAGATAGTCCACACGATGGTCCTGCAACGTCTTGGCCACCTCCACCGCTCCGGCTCCGTAGGCATCGGCCTTTACCATGCACACCAGTTTGGTTTCGGGACGCATGTAAGAGCGGAAATGGTTCAAGTTGGCCACCACGGCATTGAGGTTGACCTCAAGTATCGTCTCGTGCACCTTTTGCTCGAGCAGCTCGGTGATATGGTCGAAACCGAACGAGCGTGCCCCCTTTATCAATATCACCTCGTCGCGCAGCGAGCGGAACACACTGCTGCCGATAAACTCGGCCACATCGGCAAAGAACCACTTTTCGGCCATATCGAAGCGTCCGGCGTTGCGGCACAGAGCCCCGCCGATGCCTATAAACTTCTCCACTCCACGTTTCACGGCCAGTTTGGCAACTTCATTATACAGGTCGGCCTCCCGCTCACCGCTCTGATATATGTCGCTCAGTATGAGCGTGCGGCGGCGGCCGTGGTGGTCGGGGCGGCGGTTCATGAAGTCGAGGGCGATGTCAAGTGAGTTGACATCGGAGTTGTACGAGTCGTTGATGAGCGTACATCCGTGGCGTCCTTCCTTCACCTCCAGACGCATGGCCACAGGTTCGAGCCGCGACATGCGTTCATCAAGGTCTTCGGGAGTTACGCCGAGGTGCAACGCCACACAGGCGCAGGCGATGGAGCACTGTATTGACGCCTCGTCGAAGAAGGGCAGATGGTAAACACCGGACACACCTTTATATATATAATGTATGCAGGAGCCTCCACCAATCCCCCCAAGGGGGGATGAAGAGCAGGAACAGTCCGTTCCGCGTTCAACCGACACAAGCATACCGTCCTTATAATTCTCATCTCCGAAATAGCCTCCGACCGCGAAAGAAGAATCCACAGGTCTTCCCCCCCTGGGGGGACAGAGGGGGGCCTTGGTCCACCCTATCTTCTCTCCCTTAAATTCCGAACTGCGTATGCACCGGCTGACAACGGCGTCATCGGCATCATAAACAATGACCTGCGCATCGTGGAACAGCTGCAACTTCTCGCGGCATTTCTCCTCCATCGACCGGAAATTCTCCTGATGGGGCGCACCGAGCGATGTCAGCACACCTATGGTGGGCTGGATGATGTCGTGCAGGGCCTGCATCTCGCCCGGCTCGCTGATGCCCGCCTCAAACAGGGCCACATCGGTATGCTCGCCAAGCAACCATACTGACAGTGGCACGCCTATCTGCGAATTGTAAGAGCGGGGCGACCGCGTGACGGCCATCTGCGGCGACAGCAACTGATAGAGCCACTCCTTGACCATCGTCTTGCCGTGGGAGCCGGTGATGCCCACCACCGGTATGTCAAACTCGTCGCGGTGACGTTCGGCCAGACGCTGCAAGGCTTCGAGCGGTCTCACCACCTGCAGGAAGTTGGCATCGGCATATTCCGCGGCCGCCGTCTCGGGCACATGCTCCACCACAAAGTTGCGCACCCCACGGCGATAGAGGTCGTGGATGTAGTTATGACCGTCGTTACGCTCGGAGCGCAACGCGAAAAACAGTGTCTCCTCGGGGAAACACAACGACCGGCTGTCGGTGAGCAGCCACCCTATGTTGGCATCGGCAGTGCCGACGCGGCGCGCTCCTATGAGCGTGGTTACTTTTTCTATGGAATATTTCATTGCTGTTGATTTTTAAAAGTTATAGGTGAAATGGGGATAGCGTCTTGACAGTTCGGCTATCTTCTCCCTTGTCCTGGCCATAAAGGCACGGTATTCATCGCTGTCGGGATTGAACGGCTTGTGCCCCAGCGCTTCCTTCAACGGCCGCCACTCGGCCACAAACTGCTTGGCCGCAGGACTGAGGTAGCTGTCGGCAAAGAGTTGCCAGATATAGTCGACAGCCTGTTCCGACGGATGCAGCATGTCGGGACGGTAGAAACGGTAGTCGCGCAACTCGTCGTTCATTATCTCATACGCCGGAAAATACTCGCAGCGACTGTCCTCCCGCACCAGTCTGTCTGCCGCCAGAAGCAACACGGCCTTCGACAGTCGGCTGCCGTGATATCCGTATTTGGCGTAGCGTATGGGGCTGACGGTCAGCACCACACGCACCTCCGGATTGCGTTCTGCGAGTATGCCGACAGCCCGTTTCAGGTAATCGTAACATTCGTCTACGGTCAGTTCCTCTTCGGTGAACAGCTTTTGGGGCCGCTTCCGGCAGTTGTCAACAATCTCGCCGGTCTCGTTGAGACGGTACACATGATTGGTGCCCAACGTGAACAGTGCCACCCGCGGAGCCTCACCGCAGCGTTCCACCGTGTGCAGTATGCTCGCCGGATTGTACATCACGCCGTAGGGATTGACCACGGCACAAAACATCTCTTCTGCGGCCCGCCGCCCTATATTATCGGCAAAGCACGAGCCGACAAACAGCAGCTTGTCATGCGGTTCTATGGAAAAGCCGGGCCGCGGCATGGCCACTCTTGTAAAAAACTCCATTTCTCTCTGTTGTTTTTATCAACGCAAAAGTACAAAGAATAATCGTATCGCGTATGGTTTTGCACTACCATTTTTAAGATAAGGCGCAAAAATCAATGTATGAATACAACGCAAAGACGCAGAAGCGCAAAGTTCTTCCGTACGAAACAAAAAAAGCGAAAAAGAGACAGAACCGAATATTACCACTGCTCAGTTCGGTAATTGCAATGCAACAAATCATGGAATTTTGTGAAATTCCGCCCCAATAAACTTGGAATTTTGTGAAAACATGGCAACGAACCCCATGGAATTTTGTGAAATTTCACCCTGACAAGTTCGGAATTTTGTGAAAACTTTGTATCTTTGCAACATATAAGTAACAGACAATCATGATTATACAGCGCAAAATCGACATTTTTCTGAATGAGTGGAAAGTACGCACAGGACATAAACCGCTTATAGTAAAGGGGGCCAGACAGATAGGAAAGACATTTTCCATAGAAGCTTTCGGAAGAAAACACTATGCAAATATGATAAGCATCAACTTCGTACTGCAACCAAAATTCCGCTCTATATTCGATGACGGATATGAAGTGGACAATATTATCAAAAACATAACCATCATAGACCCGACTATAATTGTAGAACCGGGCAACACGCTGATATTCTTCGACGAACTGCAACAGCAACCGGCAGCAGCCACAGCCTTGAAATCATTCTGCATTGACGGACGCTATGACGTCATCTGTTCGGGGTCGCTCATGGGACTAAACTACAACGAAATAGAGTCGAACAGTGTCGGATATAAGGAGGATTACCTTATGTACTCGCTCGATTTCGAGGAATTTCTTTGGGCGAAGGGATACCGCAAGGAGCAAATAGACAGTCTGCTCGACTGCATGCTGAACCTGACACCACTGACAACAGCAGAGATGCAGGCATTGTCAGACGTATTCAGAGACTACATGATTGTGGGAGGCATGCCGGCCGTGGTCAGCACATATCTTTCCAACGGTCACTTCGGCGGTTGCCTCGCCATGCAAAATCAGCTGTTGGCAGACTATAGAGAAGACATAACCAAATATGCCATGGGACTTGACAAGGGCAAGATAAAGAACATATACAATCACATACCGGTGTTTCTCGGTCAACAGAACAAGAAATTCCAAATATCAAAGATAGGACGCAATACGCGCAACCGTGACTATATAGGCACCGTGGACTGGCTGTGCGATGCCGGCATCGTAAACGTGTGTCACTGTCTGGAGCAGGTGGCATTGCCACTAAAGGGCAACTACATAGCCAACAACTACAAACTATATTATCACGACACCGGTATGTTGATTGCGTCATTGGACGAAGAGGCACAGGCTGATTTGCGCGAAAACAGAAACTTCAATACATACAAAGGAGCCATATATGAGAATGAAATCGGTGAAATGCTTGCCAAACAAGGATACGAGCTGTACTTCTTCCGCAACGAGAAATCGACCATTGAAATGGACTTCTTTGTCCACAACGCCCAATCACTGATACCTGTGGAAGTGAAAGCACAAGACGGGGCTACAAAATCACTGAACAAACTTATTGATGACAATGACAACTTTCCAGACATAAAGTTTGGCATAAAGCTATGCAACAAGAACATTGGATATAATGGCAAATTCTATACTTTTCCGTATTTCCTTACATTCCTTATCAAGAAATACCTTAGTTTAGGGAAGAGGTGAGAGATTTTTAGGTAAGAGTGAAGAGTTTTTTTAGGTAAGAGTGAAGAGTTTAGAGTGAAGAGGTATGATTACCCACAGGCCCAAGCCTTTATGTCGGTAATCATACCTCTTCACTCTAAACTCTTCACTCTAAACTCCTCACTCTAAAACTCTTCACTCTTACCTAATAAAAGAGGTCAGCTCCTGCTCACCTGCAATCCCTTGCGGCTCAGCGACATGTCGACAAAGCGCGCGTTGGCATTGGGATGGTTGGAATTGAGAATATGCTTGATGCGCGCGGCGGCCTCGGGGTCCTTCGCCACCATATACAGATAACCGCCGCCACCGGCTCCCGGCAGCTTGTAGCCGAGACAAAGATCGTCGATAAGGTCGGTCATGGCGCGCACTGCCGGCGGGTTCGTGCCCGCATCGATGGCCTGGTTCTGCAACCATGTCTTGCCGACGAGGCGTCCGGCCAGATTGAAGTCGTGGCGCTGTATGGCCTCGTACATGTCCATGGTGTGCGCCTTCATCTCACGCTGAAGACGCAGTTGCGGTCCGTTGTTGAGGAACATGCGGCGCACAATCTCCGAAAGTATGTTCTTTGCCGTGCGCGTGATACCCGTATAATATAACAGATGGCACTGGGCATACTCCGGTTGCGTGTATATATCGTCCGGCAACCAGCGCACGAGCGGCTCCTGGTCGAATCCGCGCTGCGTCTGCAACAGCTTTACGCCATGCAGCACTCCGCCGAACTGGTCCTGCCATCCGCCGCCGGTGGTGAGCAGCTGCTCGAGCACAAGCGTACGGCGCCCTATCTCGTTCTTGTCCCACGCCAGAGAGCAGAAGTCGCTAACGGCACCCAAAACCGTGGCGGCAAGGATGCTGCTCGTGCCCAGTCCGCTGCCCGCCGGTATGGCCGAGAGCAGCGTAAGCTCTATGCCGCAACCGAAATCTTCAAGCTGTGCGCGCAGCGAGGGATAGCGCGTGGCACAGAATCCGGGCTGGAATCCGGCAAGCACAAGTGCGGCCTTCGGTATCGAGAACGGCGAACCGACATGAGTAAAGTCGGCCAGCTGCTCGTAAGTGTCTATCACCTCAACGGCTCCGAGGTCGATGCTGCGGCAGACGATGTGCGGCTCGCGGCACGGACGCACATACGTCTGCAGCGGCGGCTGACCGTTAAGCTCGATGGCCAGATTGATCACGTTGCCGCCCTCCATGAGGCAGAACGGCGGCGTGTCGGTCCATCCGCCGGCAATGTCGATGCGCACCGGACTGCGCCCCCACACTATCTGGTCGCTGTACACCGACATGCGCGGCTGCTGCTTCACGGCCAGCACCGACTCCGTCAGTCCCTCGCGCAACAGTGAGAAGGCGCGCTGCTCGTCAGCCTGCCACTCACCGCCCCGCAGACGCTTCACCTCCGAGTGGAACATGGCGTCGTGTATGCGCGTGAGCAACGGCAGGCGGTCATCCACGGGCTTAGGCAGCGCTATGCCGGCCGAAGCAAAAGCGTTGGCGGCATCGTCGAGATCAAGCTGGTAGAACACGCTGTGCTCATGGTTGTCGGCCAATGCCGCCCAGTTGGCCTTACGGTAATCGCGGCGCTGTGCCACCAGACGCACAAGGTTGGCCTCGGTGGATATTTCCTCGGCGCTCATCATCCTGTGGCCGGCAAGCTCGGGAGCCTGCGGTGCGTCGGCGTCTGTCTCGCAGCGCGCCGTATAGTCGGTCTGCAGCATCCACGCGAGCATACGGCCCATGTCGGCCATATCGCCGGTGACGGGAAACAGGCGCGCCTGCTGCATCTTGCCGGCAAACTTTGCCCCGATACTGTAAGTACGTATCACATAAGAGGTTTCGCCCATCGGCACTATGTCCACGCACTGCCCCGGGGCGAGGTTCACTGTCCAGTCGTTGCGCGGCACTCCGGTGACGACGTTGTCGTGGCTTACGGTCCACCCCTTGCCCAAATGGCTGTTCTCAATCCACACGTTGGTGTTGTCGGGTGTCATCTTTATCTCCGTCAGCGCATTCTGGATGAATATCGAGGGATGCGGTTTGCGGCCGCGGTGCATTATCTCACGCTGGTCGTTCACAATGTTCTGCACGGCAAGTGTCGACGAAATCATCTCGCGGCTCGTGCCGTAATGGTAGAACTCGCCGCCGGGCAGAGGCAGTATCTCGACGCGCAGCGAACGCAGTTCGTCATCTTCAATGAGCGGGTCGGTGCCGAGAGCGCAGCCGAACTCGCTGTACAGGTCGTATTCGACAATGTCGTTGCCGCGCTTGGAGCGCTTCATGAGCAGCTCTACGGCACGGTCGCTGAGCAGCCACACGCCGATGTCGGTGAGATAGTAATGGTCTTGAAGCAGGTCGTTGAGTGTCTGCACCGACGGTTTCTGGAGCATCTGCTTGAGCACCGACGGCGTATGGCGGTCGGAAACGAAGACGCCGTGGTCGGTGGCAATGGACGAGTCGAGCCACAGGCCGTAGCACACCACGTCGGCATCGGGCACGGGCGGCAGCTGTTCGGCGGCGCGTATGTACACGTCGCCGCTCACAATCATTGTGTTGATGCCTTTCGGGGCAAGATTCATCAGGCGTTCGTAGAGCGGCAGCTGGAGGTCGAGCAGTGTCTGGCCGAGACGCTGGCCGCGCTCCCAACGGAACACGGGTATGGGCGTGAGAATCTTTCCCGACGGTGCATACGACGGCTGTCGGCGGCTCTGGCCTCCGGCATGCAGCAGTATGCGGCGGTCGCCCTGCAGCCAGTCGGCAAAGCTCTCGCCCTTGTTCCATGCGCGGTAGCACTCTTCGAGCAGCCATGTGGTGCCTCCCCCACTGCCCAGTTTGTGGCCCACGGGGTCGTTGGTACAAAAATATTCATCGGGCGCGAAGCCTGTTATCTCATGAAATGATGCCACCAGATTGGGCGGCAATGACAGCAACTTTTTCATAATTTGTATCTAATTGGTGCACAAAGATAACAAAAAGTTCAAACAAAATTCCCTTTTATGATATATTTATCGTAATTTTGCCGCCGTAAGCGTATCGTACAAGGACTGTAACGTGCTGCGGAACAGACATTCATACCCGCTGCAAGTCGTGACGGGCGCAAGAAAAGTTGCTAATCTAAACAAATTAATTATGGACAAAAACAACGGACTGCTGGCCAAAGAGGGCGTCAGCTTTCTCATTCCGTTCATTCTCATCACGTCGTGTTTCGCCTTGTGGGGCTTTGCCAACGACATCACGGGGCCTATGGTCAAGGCCTTCTCGAAGATTTTCCGCATGAGCGTAACCGAGGGCGCGCTCGTGCAGGTGGCGTTCTATCTGGGCTATTTTGTCATGGCCTTTCCCGCAGCACTGTTCATACAGCGCTACTCGTTCAAGGCCGGCGTGCTCACGGGGCTTACGCTATATGCCGCCGGCGCACTGCTCTTCATACCGGCACAGGCCATCGGCATGTACTACCCTTTCCTGCTGGCCTACTTCATCATGACGTGCGGACTGTCGTTTCTCGAGACGAGCTGCAACCCCTACATCTACTGCATGGGCAGCGAGGAGACGGCCACGCAACGCCTCAACCTGGCGCAGGCCTTCAACCCTATCGGCGCACTGGCCGGCATGTTTGTGGCCATGCACTTCGTACAGGCGAAGATGAACCCTATGGATTCCGCAGCCCGCGCCGAACTGTCCGACACACAGTTTGACATGATAAAGAACCACGACCTCGAGGTGCTGATACAGCCGTACATCTTCATCGGCGCGGTGGTGATACTGCTGCTCGTGCTCATCAGGCTGATGAAGATGCCGAAGGCCGGTGACACACGATCGAAGAAGAGCCTGGGCACGGCACTGCGTGAACTGGCGAGGATAAAGAACTACCGCGAGGGTGTGGTGGCACAGTTCTTCTATGTGGGTGCACAGGTGATGTGCTGGACGTTCATCATACAATATGGTACGCGCGTGTTCATGGCCGAAGGCATGGACGAGCGCGGTGCCGAGATACTCTCGCAGAAGTACAACATACTGGCAATGGTGTTCTTCACCTGCAGCCGTTTTGTCTGCACATGGTTCCTGAAGTATCTGCAGCCGGGCCGTCTGCTCTCGATACTTGCGGTATGCGGCGGTGTGGCCGTGTGCGGTGCCATATTCTTCACCGACCGCACGGGTGTCTACTGCCTTGTGGCGGTGAGTGCGTGCATGTCGCTGATGTTCCCCACCATCTACGGCATCGCCCTGCGCGGTCTGGGCGACAACGTGAAATTCGGCGGTGCCGGACTCATCATGTCCATCCTCGGCGGTTCGGTATTCCCGCCGCTGCAGGCTGCCATCATCGACTCCGGTATATCATTCGGCGGACTGTCAGCCACGAACATCTCATTCGTCATCTCGCTGATATGCTTCGTCGTGATAGCCATTTACGGTCACCGGGCCTACGTAAGGCACAACATCACGCACGATTATAATTCGTAGGAAGACGCATTGCCGGTTTTGACACACCCGGATTTTGTCACGATAATTCCTAAAATTTAACATTTCTTTTTTCTCGAAATAGAATGTCGACAAGGCCATTTTTGCCTTGTCGACACACTGTTTTCATGCCCTGAGCTTGCCTTTAGGGCCTCCTTACACTCCGTTTACGGCGTAGTTGCGTTGCGGTTACG
>NZ_URNN01000110.1 GCF_900549175.1 uncultured Prevotella sp.
TCATTTGCTATGCGGTTATCCCTCCAAATGCCGGATGAGCTCAAAACATGCCGTGCCCGCACTGCGGCATGCGTGCGGAGGTTGTTTTGCACGGGGGACGTACATTGAAAATAATGCCGTAACGATGCGCTTTATTATGATTATAATTATTATCTTTGCAATAAAATGAGGTTATGATATGAAACAGCTTGCACTGAACAATCCGTTTGTCGTGGGCCGGTACGTGGGGGACGAGTATTTCTGCGACCGTGCCGCCGAAACCGATTTCCTGATAAAGCAGATGGAAAACGGGCGCAACGTGGCCATTGTCTCGCCGAGACGCATGGGCAAGACCGGACTCATACGCCATTGTTTCGGGCAGGAACGCATGGCGGGATGGAACACGTTTTTCATCGACATCTATGCCACCACGTCGTTGGATGAGTTTGTATATCTGCTGGGCAAGTCGATATACGAGCAGTTGAAGTCGCGCGGAAGGGCATTGGTGGAGCGTTTTTTCAGCATAATAAGCTCGTTGCGGATGGGTTTCAAGTTTGATGCCAGTAGCGGTGAGCCCGTGCTTGACATCGGACTGGGCGACATTCATGCGCCGCAGACAACGCTTGACGAGATATTCCGCTATCTTGAGACATCTGAAAAACCGTGTGTCGTGGCCATCGACGAGTTCCAGCAGATAGGCACTTATGCCGACAGCAACGTGGAAGCCATGCTGCGCACCATGATGCAACAGTGCCGCCGGACTGTATTTGTGTTTGCCGGCAGCCGGCGCCATGTGATGAACAATATGTTCAACTCGCCGTCGAAACCGTTTTACCAGAGTGCCGTTACGATGGGGCTTGAGCCGATAGAGGCCGGTGTGTACAGTGATTTTGCCGTGCGTATGTTCGCCGGCAGGGGCAGGCGGCTTGACAGTGGCGTGCCCGGACAGGTGCACGCGATGTTCGACGGATGTACGTGGTTTGTGCAGATGGTGATGAACGAACTCTTTGCCATGACTCCCGAAGGCGGCGTTTGCGACGTCACGATGGTGGACACGGCACTGGAAAACGTGGTGATGTCGCAGGAAAGCGCGTACAGGGAAATACTCTCGCACGTCACTCCGAAGCAGAAGCTGGTTCTCGCGGCCATTGCCCGCGAGGGTACGGCAAGGGCTGTCACTTCGGCAAAGTTCGTAAAAAAGTATGGTCTTGCATCGGCAAGTGCGGTGCAGGCTGCGATAAAGCTGCTGCTAAAAAATGACATGGTTACGCAGGAGAACGGCGGTTACAGGGTGTACGACTATTTCTTTTCACGCTGGCTTGCTGCGGAATACTGACACATCAGCGTTGTGTCATATTGAAATGTGTATGGCATCTGACGGTTTCAAATTGTCGGTTTTGACGGCTTTATACCGTTAATTTGTATTACATGTGGTGCTTCAATCATAAAAAATGCCCGATAACGATGCCATTTCCGCATAAAAAGTGTACTTTTGCATCTGCTTTATAGAATACATTACAAAACAACCAAAAATACAAAATATGAAGAAGATAAGAGCAGCCGTAGTGGGTTACGGCAACATCGGACGGTATACCATCGAGGCACTCGAGGCATCGGATGACTTTGAAATAGCGGGTGTGGTGCGCCGTAACGGCGGCGAGAACAAGCCGGCGGAGCTTGCCCCGTACGACGTGGTGAAGGACATAACGGAGCTGAAGGACGTGGATGTGGCCATACTCGCCACACCGACGCGCAGCTGCGAGGAGTATGCCAAGAAGATTCTGCCGCTGGGCATCAACACCGTAGACAGCTTCGACATACATACAGGCATCGTTGACTACCGCCGTAACCTCATGAAGGTGTGCCGGGAGACGGGTACCGTGGCCGTGATTGCAGCCGGATGGGACCCGGGGTCGGATTCCATCGTGCGCACGCTGATGCAGAGTCTTGCCCCCAAGGGCCTTTCGTACACCAACTTCGGCCCCGGCATGTCGATGGGACACAGCGTGTGCGTGCGCTCGAAGGAGGGGGTGAAGAACGCCCTGTCGATGACCATCCCGCTGGGCGAGGGCATACACCGCCGCATGGTATACGTGGAACTGGAGGACGGCGCGCGTCTGGAGGATGTGACGGCCGCCATAAAGGCCGACCCGTATTTTGCCAGTGACGAGACGCATGTGTTTGCCGTAGAGTCGGTGGATGCCGTGCGCGACATGGGTCACGGAGTGAATCTGGTGCGCAAGGGTGTGAGCGGAAAGACGCAGAACCAGCGTCTGGAGTTCAACATGAGCATCAACAACCCCGCTCTTACGGCCCAGGTGCTCGTCAATGTGGCACGCGCCTCGATGCGCCAGCAGCCCGGATGCTACACCATGATAGAGCTGCCGGTGGTGGACATGCTGCCCGGCGAGCGTGAAGACTTGATAGCACATCTTGTGTAAGAGTTAAAAATTAAAAGTTAAGAATTAAGAGTTAGGAAGTGCATTTCTTATGTGCGCAGCCCTTAACTCTTAATTATTAACTTTTAATTCTTAATTCTTAACTTCTTTTGCTCTTGAGTTTCTCTCGGTTATGTCACAGAAGGTGCTCGTCTTTCATCAGGTTCTTTAGTTCTGTTTTCGTGATGTTTGAGCGTTCGGACTTGTCGTAAATGAACAGTAGGTAGACTTCGGATTCGTCAACCGAAGCTATTACGGTGAAGGTGATGACACGCGCGCCGCCGCTCTTTCCCTTTCCCTTCGACGTTATCTGCATGCGTATCTTGCGCAGGCCGTCGCCAAGGTCGGTGCCGATGGTGGGGTTGGCAAGAATCTCATTCCTGAGATTTTCGATATCATCATACAGACTTCTGTATCTCTTGCCCAGCCGTTTCGTTTCTTTTAAGAAAGAAAGTGTTGCTCTAAACTTATACTGCATCTTCTTTCAATTCTTTCAAAAGCTCGTCAATAGATATTGTTTTCCCTTCTTTCACCTCTCTCAATCCGGTTCTGATTCCGTCCAATACCTCCTCTTTGGTTATGTATTCCGTCTCCTCCTCCTGCTTTCTGAGCCTGCGCACATAGTTGAGAACCTTTCGCAGCATGTTCTCATTGTCGCTTATGCTCGTTATCTCATTGAGGAGGGATTGGTTAAGTTCTATAGCTGTCATACCTTATATATATTATTGATTTCTGCAAAAATATAAATAAAAACCGACCGGAACAAATATCCGGCCGGTTTTTTTATGAGGTTTGAATTCGGTTCTTTCACTTTACACGGCGAAAGAACGGCAGAAAACCTCTTTTGATTTTTTAATTCTTAACTCTTAACTCTTAATTCTTAACTCTTAATTTTTACCTCTCCAGCTTCATTATTTTCAGCGGACAGGCGGCTATGCACTTGCCGCATTTTATGCAGTCGGTGTCGAGATAGCCCGTTTCCGTCCCGCGGCAGTCGTATGGGGTGAGCTGCATGGGGCATACTCTGGCGCAGCTCTTGCACTTCATCTGGCACGTTTCCGCCACATGTATATTGGTGAAACCGGAGGGCAGGGGTGCCCGTTTTGGCGACACCCACGACGATAATGTGCCCATGGGACAGAACGAACACCATGTCCGCGGGGCATATACGAACGAGAGGATTACGCCCACAACGGTGGTCATGAGGATGATGTTCCAGAACACACGGCCCATGGCGTTCCAGTCGCCCCATGCAAAGTACATCTGCACGCCGAACATGGTGAAGATGAACATTACCATGAACAGGCGGAAACCGAATGTGCGTACAAACCGGGGTATGGGGCGGTGGGGCGAGTATTTGGCCAGTACACGGTCGTAGAAGTTGCCGCGCGGACAGGCGTTGCCGCACCACCAACGGCCGCGTCTTATGGCAAATGTCACTGGAGCAATCATGCAGATGAGTGCCAGCATGCCTATGACGGGGTAAAAAAATCCTATCACGAGGTAGGCCAACAGTATCCAGTAGAGTGAATATCCCTTGGTGGGAAGGTAGCGGTGAAATCTTTTTGTTGACATGTTCTTTTTGTTTCTTTTGTTTGTTTCTGAAAGTATTAAGTTCGTTTTTTATTGATGTCTGGAATGGAAGGGCTGTCGTTTCAGAACGGGAACAACAGTGGCAGGACGAAAGTCATGACCACTCCCATTATAATCTGCAACGGCAGGCCCACCTTTACATAGTCGCTGAAGGTGTATTCTCCGGCGTGCATGACGAGAGCGTTGGGCGGGGTGGAGAACGGAGAGGCGAAGCACATGCTCGCGCCCAGCGTAACGGCGAAGAGGAACGGGTAGGGGCTTGCGCCTATCTCTATGGCCGACGTCATGGCGATGGGGGCCATCAGCACGGCCGTGGCGGTGTTGCTGATGAACATTGTGAGCAGCGACGTGGTGAAGTAGATGCCGGCCAGAAGTATAGTGGGGCTCACGGAGCCGAGCGACGCCACGAGCGAGTGGGACAGCATGGCCGACGTTCCGGTCTTCTCCAGTGCGACGGACATGGGCATCATGGCCGCTATGAGCACTATGCTCTCCCAGTTGATGGTCTTGTAGGCGGCCTCCACGTTGCGGAAACACCCGCAGAGCACCATGAGCAGTCCGGCCACGATGACGGCCGTTACGGGCGCCACGGGTATGAAGTCGAACACCATCATCGCCACCATGAGCAGCATTATGGCGGCGGCGAGCGGGGCGCGGTAGTTGAGTGTCACCCGGCTGGCCTGCTCCTCCGGCTGTCCCAATACCACCCAGTCGGTCTCCTGGTCGTTCAGTCTCGAGATGTTGCTCCACTTGCCCTGCACAAGCAGCACGTCGCCGGACATGAGCCTCTCCTCCGGCAGACCGGTCATTATGTAGCTGTTGCTGCGCTTTATGCCGAGCACGTTGATGTCGTAACGCTCGCGGAATCCGGAGTTTTTGAGCGTGGTGCCGATGAGGCGCGACGTCGGTATGAGCACAATCTCGGCAATGCCGATGTCGTAGAAGTCAATGTTGTTGTTGTCGAGCCGTTTCAGTCCGTTGCTTTTGGCAAAGCTGTCCATCACTGTTGTGTCGCCCATAAGGTATATGATGTCGCCGGCGGAGAGTATGCTGTCGGGGCCGGCAAGGCTTTGGCGCACGTTGCGTATCAGGCCGCTGCGGTCGGCACTCTCGCTGCGTATCTCTATTATCGACAGGCCGTAGCGTCCGCGCAGGTTGAGTTCGGCCACGGTTTTGTTTCTCACTTGCGACTGTTCCTTCACCATATAGCGGCGCAGGCCGCGGGCCAATTTATACTCGTCAACAAGTTCGTCGAGGGTCTTTCCGCCGCCGGTCTTGCCCACTTTGCCGCCTTTTTTCTTGTAGAGGAACAGTTTGGTGAGCGGCAGCATTACGATGATGCCTATGGCAATGCAGATAATGCCCACGGGAAAGAACGAGAAGAAGCCGAGCGGACGGTAGCCGGCCGCGGTCAGTGCGTCCTGGATGACGAGGTTGGGAGGGGTTCCGATGAGTGTCAGCATGCCGCCGAGACTGCTTGCAAAGGCCAGTGGCATGAGCAGACGCCCCGGGCGCGTGCCTGCCTGTGCGGCCATACTGACCACGATGGGCATCATCAGCGCCACGGTGCCGGTGTTGCTTATGAAGGCTCCTATCACGGCCGTAACGATGACAACAAGCAGGAACATCTTGATGTCGTTGCCGGCTGCGAGTTTCATTATCTTGCGGCTTGCGGCCTTGGCCAGCCCTGTCTGCAGGATGGCTCCGCCCACAACGAACAGTCCCACCATCATCACTACGACGGTGGAGGAGAATCCGGAGAGAGCCTCCTCGGGCGTGAGTATGCCGAGCAGAAGCATGGCGGCAAGGGCGCACAGGGCCACTATGTCGGCGCGTATGCGTCCGTTGATGAACAGTATGATTGTTACGGCAAGTATTATAATTGTGGCTGTCATGATGTCACGTATTCTTTTGGCTGCGTTTACAGATTTTATTTCTCTATCAGGTTGCGTGCCGTCACCGTAAGGTATGGCTTCATCTTGTCGTATGGAATGGTGAATGTGGGCATGCCGGCGGCGTATGGTGCTATCTCATACTGCTGATAGACGAAGGTGACGCCCTCTTCGGTCAGATAGGGGGCGAACTGCGGCAGTGGCAGATAGTCGGTGCTGCTCTCTGTCAGGAGCATTTCCTTCAACTCCTCGTCGGTGGTTGCAGTCTCGCCGTTGTCGCTGAAATATGATTTCAGCCCCTCCTTTATCATCTTGCGGAACTCATCGCTGCCGGTGTTGCACAGCATGTCCAGGTCGAAGCGGCGGCCGTCGGTCTTGCGGAACGTGGTACCGCGGTCGAGGCTCATGCCGTGTGCACCGCCCGTATAATAGTAGCTTGTGGCGGTGAAAGTGACGAAACGGCCCGTCTCATACGTCTTTTTGATGTTCATTTCGTAGGCGTATGGCATCCTGCTGTCATCTTCCACGTAATCGTAGTCGGCTTTCAGCTTCCCGGCGATGTTGTTTCCGTAATATGCCAGCAGCGAGTCACCGGCCTGCAGGTTGCCCATGTATGTGCCGCCGAGGCTCTCGTTCACGTATTCGGCAATGGCGTTGGTGAGTATCGGGGTGCCGGCAGTGGGGCAGTCGGCATATATTCTCACCTCGGCAGCCTTTGTGTTCTGTTCGAATACCACAGAGTCTGTCTTCAGTCCGACGGCTTCATTACCGTTTCCGATGCCGCATCCCATCATGGCAATGGCCGTGAGTGGGAGTAGAAGAAATGTCTTTTTCATAATTGTTATGGTTTAAGTGAAACAAAAAGGGCGGCTCAGTGGTTTGTCATTGGGCCGCCCTCGGGAGTTATATAACAGTTTGTCTGTCTGTTGCTGCGCTTTGGTTTACTCACCCTTTATGGCTGCTACACCCGGCAGGACCTTGCCTTCGATGGCCTCAAGCAGTGCGCCGCCACCGGTAGAGATATAGCTTACCTGGTCGGCCATGCCGAACTTGTTGATGCAAGCCACGGAGTCACCGCCGCCGATGAGCGAGAATGCGCCGTTGGCAGTGGCCTTGGCAATGGCCTCGGCAATGGCCTTTGAACCGCCTGCGAAGTTGTCGAACTCGAACACTCCGGCCGGACCGTTCCACAGTATGGTCTTTGCGCCCTCGATGGCCTCGGCAAACTTCTTGCGTGTTTCGGGTCCTGCGTCAAGACCTTCCCATCCCTCGGGAATGTCGTTGGCCTGACAAACCTGTGTGTTGCAGTCGTTCTTGAAGTCGTCACCGGCTATGCAGTCAGTGCCGAGCACGAGGTTTACGCCGTTTTCCTTGGCTTTCTTGATGATGTCGAGAGCCAGGTCGAGCTTGTCGTTCTCGCAGATTGACTTGCCGACGTTGCCACCCTGTGCCTTTGCGAATGTGTATGTCATACCGCCGCAGAGGATGAGGTTGTCAACCTTGCCGAGCAGATTCTCGATGATGCCGATCTTTGTTGAAACCTTAGAGCCGCCCATGATGGCTGTAAACGGACGCTTGATGTTGCTCAGCACGTTGTCAACGGCCTGCACTTCCTTCTCCATCAGGTAGCCGAGCATCTTGTTGTCGGCATCGAAGTAGTCGGCGATGACAGCTGTAGAGGCGTGCTTGCGGTGAGCTGTTCCGAAGGCGTCCATTACGTAGCAGTCGGCATAGCTTGCCAGTTTCTTTGCGAAGTCCTTCTGGCGGCCTTTCATCTCCTTCTTTGCTTCGTCGTATTCGGGAGTGCCTTTCTCCACGCCTACGGGCTTGCCTTCCTCCTCGGGATAGTAGCGGAGGTTCTCCAACAGCAGTGCCTCGCCCGGTTTCAGGGCTGCGGCGGCCTCGTCGGCGTTGGCGCAGTCATCGGCAAACTTAACCTCAACGCCCAGAGCGGCTGACACGTTCTTCACAATCTGTGAGAGCGAAAGCTCAGGCTTCTTCTTGCCTTTGGGCTTGCCCATGTGGCTCATCATGATGAGTGCGCCACCGTCGTTGAGCACTTTCTTGAGTGTGGGGAGGGCACCGCGGATGCGGGTGTCGTCGGTTACGTTACCGTTTTCGTCCAGAGGCACGTTGAAATCTACGCGCACGATTGCCTTCTTACCGGCAAAGTTGAATTGATCGATAGTCATAATTGTCTTTTTATATATAAAATAACTTTACTTGTTTATCGGGGTTTGCGAACGCAAAGTTAGTAAAATAAATCGGTAATGAAATGGTTGGTATACGGTTTTTATATATTTTTTGCGCCATTTCGGAATAAATGCAATATGGAGTTTGCAATATGCCTGCCCGCATGCAGGCATATTGCTGTTTCATGTTACTTGCCGGAATCCACTTTCCAGTTGCCTTCGTCGTCGGTGCGCAACTTCATGCTTGTGCTTTCTTCGCTGCCGTCGTCGTATTTCACATCAAGCTTGACGGTTGCCGTTTTGCCGTCTTCGGAGATTTCTTCCGACACGGCTTTGGCCGATTTCATATAATTGCCGTCCTTCTCGGCGCCTTTTGTCACCTTCTCCTCCAGCATGGCGGCATACTGCTTTTTCTGTGTTTCCACTTTCTCGGCATCCGTGCCGTTCTTGTCAGATATGTAAACCATGTCGACATAACCCTCGAAATCTTTGTCGATGAGGCATTTTGTGGCTTTCTCGGCCACGGCACTCGGTGTGTTGGAACTGCCGCATGCAACCATCATGGCTGTCATGACAAGTAGCAATAACGATTTAATCACATTCTTCATAAATAAAAACTTTTAGATGTTAATAAATTGTTTGATTGGTGAAATGTATGCAATGCAAGTTAATGCTGGTTCCGCCCCGTGCCCTGTGCCGGCCGTCAGAAGGTGGTGATGAAGTGCAGATGGGGCGACGAGCAGAAGTCGGACGGCAGGATGACCTCGTTTATATCCATGCCCGGCAGCGAGAAGTGGTGGCGCGGAACGAACACGAGCGGCAGTCCGGCACGGGTGTACGCAAACTCCACCAGCTCGCAGCAGTACATGCGTGTGGTGTCGCTGTTGTTGTAGTCGTGGTCGAAAAGCGTGCCCCGTCTGTACACCTGCATGGCCACACCGGCCGCCTTTACGGCCGCAATGCTGTCGGTGCAGCGCATCACCGCTCCCGTTATGGCATTGCCTGTGGCGTAAAATTTCTGCGGTGTTTCCATCTTCACGCGGTCAGGGTCGCCCTTGAAGTCGGGTTCGCCCGGTACGGCATGCACTATCATCATCGTTCCTGCCGAGTCGACAACCATGCCCACATGCGAGTAGCCGCCACCTTTGTCGGCCATGAGCACGGCGCGGCTCGTCATTCCGGCGCCCCGCCTCAGCACCACATCGCCCGGTCTCAGCACAACGCTGTCGGGCTTTATGGTGTGATGCCTGTCGTGTGTGCATCTGCCGGGTGCAAGTATAAGCGCCGCGGTTACCATAACGGCCACGACACCGGCCAGCCCTACGATGAAACGGTTGGTATACGTCATTATGTGCAAAAATAGTCAAAAAGGTTTGTAAATCAAAATATTTCATAGAAAAGTTTATAAAAACAGGCACTGTTTTGTGTATTGTTCTTATTTTGATTAATTTTGCGGGCGTTAAACAACAATGCGTTTTATACGATAGTTATGAAAGATTCTGTTTTGATAGTGAGTGGCGGCATGGACAGCATCACCATGCTTTACGAGTACAGCGACCGTATAGCCATAGGTCTGTCGTTCGACTACGGCAGCAACCACAATGCCCGTGAGATACCCTTTGCACGGCTACATTGCGAGCGGCTCGGCATACGCCACGTGGTGATAGGTTTGGACTTCATGCACCGGTATTTCAAGAGTTCGTTGCTTGAGGGGGCCGACGCCATACCCGAAGGCCATTATGCCGGTGACAATATGAAGTCTACCGTCGTTCCGTTCCGCAACGGCATCATGCTTGCCATCGCTGCGGGCATAGCCGAGAGCAACGGTTTGCGGCATGTGATGATGGCCAATCACGGAGGCGACCATGCCATCTATCCCGACTGCCGTCCGGAGTTTGTATCGGCGTTCGGTGCGGCAGTCAGTGCCGGCACTTACGAAGGTATAACGGTTGAGGCTCCATACACTGACATTACCAAGGCTGATATAGCCCGCCGCGGCAGTGCTTTGGGCATAGACTACAGTGAGACATGGTCGTGCTACAAGGGTGGGGAACGCCATTGCGGCCGCTGCGGCACTTGTGTGGAGCGGCGTGAGGCACTGGCTGAAGCCGGGATAGAGGACAACACGGTGTATGATGGTGATGTGCCGAAGGCCTTGTCATAAAGTAAAGGGAACAGGGGCGGATGAAGATGTGCATATTGTGAGAGTATCCTGTTCCCTCATTTTACTCCCTTTTCGGTATGTCATCAGCCTTGTTTCTTATTTGAGCCAGTCTTCAATGCGCCCTTTGGCAATGAGATAGTAGAAGGCCAGCCCAAACCAGCTTGTGGCAAGTAGTGCGACGGCCACTAATATCCGCTTCCATAATGCAACATCAAGCATCAATATTTCGAAGCAGGCTTTTATTGTGAGCACAGTTCCTATAATCCAGATAATAAATCCTGTCATGATTGTTTCCTCCTGTTTTTTTTGTCGGGTAAGTACTTGCAGACACTGTTTTTTTACGTTATATAAACAATGTCGGCATATTATTGTCGCGGTGTCTTTAAGGGGATAACCGGCGGACCACCGGTATTGTGGTCCGGTATCCGCCGGGACAGATCAGCAGTTTTACTTCTTGTCAGCAGAACATCCCCCTTGTTTGGGAACGTCGCATTTTGGATGGTTGCCATTTTCTGTCGTACAGCATGCCGCTGTCTTATCTTTTTCCTTCCCGCAACATTCTGCATCTTCTTCTTTCTTGCAGCACTCTGGGGCTTTCTCCTTGTCACAACATTCTGTGTTGTTCTTCTCGTTCTTGCACTCGTTCATTTCGTTCTTGCACTCCGCCTTTGACGTCGGTTTGTTGCAACACTTTTCTTTCTTTTCCATAGTCGTTTCTTTTTTAACAGTTAAAACATTATCCCTTCTTGTTCTCTTTTATACGGTCTACGCGAGGGATTCTGCGTGTTATCCTTTGGTCGTATAGCTATTCCGTATTTCTGTCGGTCGCTATCTCTGTTGCAAATATAGGGATAAAAAACATGCACGGAAAATAAAATACGGTTTGTTCAGCACTATTAAGTACCATTAAACTAAAAAACTTTTATATCGTTACGATTGTCATAATATACGTTTAAAACAGGTAGTGGATAATCATGTGTGGCGCAGTGTAGTTTTTCATAGCTTATGCAATAAATCCGGCAAATTATAGTTATATATGATGTTATAATAAAATACATGTGTAATTTTTAAAGCATATTTTTATGAAGAAGTTTTTCACAAACGCAGCATTTATGCTGTTCATGATGATGTGTTCTGCACCGGCTATGGCGCAGTTTAATCTTGGAAAGGCTGCCAGCGGAGCCCTTAAAGCCGGTAAGGCCATGACGCTCACTGATGCACAGATGGCTCAGTATGTCAAGGAGTCTATCGACTGGATGGACAAGAATAACCGTGTATGTACTGCTGACGATCCGCAGACAAAGCAGTATGTTGAGCGTCTTGAAAGATTGGTTCAGGGACTTGACGAGGTGGAGGGTATTCCTCTCAACTTCAAGGTTTATTATGTAGTTGATGTCAATGCTTTTGCCTGCCCCGACGGCAGTGTGAGGGTATTCTCGTCGTTGATGGACATAATGACCGATGACGAACTGCTTGGGGTGATTGGTCATGAACTTGGTCATGTGGCCTTGAAACACTCGAAGAAGGCGTACCGTACAGCATTGCTCACATCGGCACTCAAAGACGGAATAGCTTCCACCGGTGGCAAGGCCGCCGCACTCACCGATTCACAGCTGGGACAGCTTGGTGAGGCCGTGCTCAACTCGCAGTTCTCGCAGAAAGAGGAAAGCCAGGCCGATGATTACGGTTATGACTTTCTCAAGAAAAAAGGCAAGAATCCATGGTCTATTGCTTTGTCGTTCGAGAAGTTGAAGAAACTTGAAGAGGAGAACAATGCCGCAAAGGGTTCGAAGATGGACCGTCTGCTCTCGTCGCATCCTGATACGGCCAAGCGTATAAAGAAGATGTCAGACAGGGCACAGGCCGATGGCATAGCGCGTCCGGAGAATAAGTAAAAAACAGCATAGGGAAGTGATGTACGCCATCGCTTCATAGATATTACCATAAATAAAATGGTGGGTGTGTCAAAATGCGAAGGAAGCACAATGTTACTATTCTGACACACCACCATTTTATTTGTAGCACTTGAAATGTCGGATGAACCGTTTTTCTGTCTTTCTCTCCAAAATCATCATTTTTCTGTCGACAAACAATCTGTCTTTACCGGCCCCCTGTAATCCCCCAAGGGGGATACTGGGTTGATGGCT
>NZ_URNN01000111.1 GCF_900549175.1 uncultured Prevotella sp.
CATAATCCTTACCTTTAATGTGTTGCGTTCACAAAGATACTACTTTTTCAGGAAATCATGAAACAAATACATATATTTTAAAGCTATTTTTCCTTCACCACCTCAAACGTTTCACAATGCACGCCGGAGATGGCGACGCTCATGCCGCCGACATCCATCACAAGGCGGCGGTCGCGGTCGATACGGATGACATAGCCTTCAAGACCGGCAAAAAAACCGGAGGTGATACGGAGCTTCACGTTTCCGCCGGCATAATACTTGAAAGGATGAAGAAGGAAACGCACACGCTCTGGCGACGTATCCAGCACGCGCATGAACGGCTCCATTATCCTGTTCGGGATAACGGCAGGAAGATGGGTGCTGCAATTATTCACCAGATGATAGTTAGGGAAATTTATCTTCAGATAATCCTGCAACATGCGTGTGGAGCCTTGCAGGAAAATGAGACCGCTCACTGTCGGCCTCTCAATAGTTCTGATGCCACGACTTCGTTTGTCACGCTGATAGACAACGGATTTGTGGACAAAAAATCTCACATCGTCCTTCAAAAGTTTGTCAACAAAGAAAGCGACTTTACTGTTATGCACAAACAGATAGCTCCACGATGTAGGATTCTCCGGCGGCCGGCAAAAGACCCTGGCTTCGGCACATTCCTCTATCTCTGGACCGGCGGATTTTACCGGCTCAGAAATGTTAATGCCCTTGGGAATACGAACCTCTGCATGGAACAAGCCTTCCATTACACACTAATTGTCTGGTTTGTCTTCTCCGGCCTATAGAGTGAGAATTAAGCAATCCTGCGTCATCATCCTCAGACTATTTTATGTCGTTTGCCGATTGCCTCCCGTATTGGGAATCCAACCAACTGAAAGAACATAAAACCTTTGTCATAACAATTTTTACATTACAATATCCACAGGACTTCGTCCCGATGGCTCTTGCCCGTTTTCATGTAGTAAAACGGGCATTGGCGCTGCAAAGTTACGACATTTACTTGAAATTATTACCGTTTGGGACTGTTTTTTTATTGGAATCCCAATAGTTTTCAACATTTCAACATTGTTCACCTATTATTATATATAGACGGTTCTGCCGGGCGGACAAAGACAAGACTATGTCCCTACATGTAAATGATACCGTCGTGTTTGACAAATTTGCTTGCATGTCTTTCGTATATAGCTGATTTATAATATATTGGCGCCAATGCCCGTTTTACTACATGAAAACGGGCATTGTTTCTGCCAGACATTTTTATACGCATTATTCTATCAATGACTTCCCCGTACGCAATATTTTGCCGATGATTTTTCTGTTTGCCCTGTTTACCACCGAAGTGTCAAGCGATGCCAGATAGATCTGGGTTGTCTTGTCGGAATCGTGCCCGAGGCCTTCACTTATCACAGAGAGCGGAATGTCGATATTGCGGGCGATGCTCGCCCACGAATGCCGCGCCACATAAGTGCTGAGCGGAATCGGCAGCCCCACCATCTCCCCTATCCGTTTAAGGCTGCGGTTGACACGTTGCAGTGTACGTTCGTAACTGTTGCGGTCTGCCGGCGAATCACCTATTATAACAGGGAACATATACGGCGAGTCACGTGTCTGTTCCGAATACTTGTCCACTATGGCCTGCATGGGGCGTTCCCACTGTATAGTAAGACTTTGGAATGTCTTCCGCCGGTTGTAAGTGAGGTACCCGTTGTGCAAGTCCCGCTTCCTGAGATTGACAATATCCACAAACGACATCCCCCGGGTGTAGAAACTGAACATGAATATATCGCGGGCAAAATCCAAAGACGGTTTGCCGCCAAGGTCGAGACGCATGATGCCCTGTATCACACCAATGGGCACGGCACGCTTGCGAGTCTTCCCTACCGCTACGTGCACCTTGCGGAAAATATCATTGTCAACGGCCCTCCCCTCCTCCGCAGCCCGACGGTAGAGTGTTCTCAGCGTGCGGATATAGCACGACGCGGAATTTCTTTTCAGTCCGGAGTGAAGCATCCATGCCTCATATTCCTGCATCATGTCACCGGTCATATCGGCGAATCCCAAGTCATATCCCTTCCTGAAATGTTCAAAACTGCGCAACGCACCGTCGTATGCCTTTGCCGTGCCGTAACATTCCATCCGCAGTTTTTTCGCTATCTGCTGCCTGATATAGCAAAACACGCTCGTGAATGGAATCATGCTCCGAAACTTGTCCAGCAGATTTTCCATACTGCAGTCGCAACAGTATTTCCCGCCAGCGATTTCCCGCATCTTCATCAGGGTCCAGCCTGTTTCCGACATGTAGAGTTGCAACACTGCCCTGCGGTCGGCATCCGCACTGCCGACCGTCGTTATCGCCGAATGTCGTCCATCCCATTCATGGGGATAAATATGGCAGCGGGTGGTAATGGTTGCCGCCTTGCCCTGATGTATCACCTGATAAAAGAGTGTCCCCGCCTTATCCGGTACCGACGAGGGACGAAATTTCAGTCTTATAGTTGTCATATTCTGTTATATTAGTGGTCTCCATATTTGTGACATAAACACATACATTAATCTAAACAAAGATGCGATTCTTTTGACAAAAAGACAGATTTCTTTGACATAAAGACATATTGGTTTTAGACATAAAGACATAAAAAAAACATATTGTCTGTAGTATCCTTTATACAAAGACAAAAAGCATTTATTCAAATCAATATGTTATTTACAACTCCCAAACATGCCTTTTATGTCTTTATGCCAAAAAAAGAAATTATGTCTTTATGTCTAAAAGAAATATGTCTTTATGTCTAAAAGATAATATGTCTTTATGTCAAAACAATTCTCAAAATTTAACATTTCTTTTTTCTCGAAATAGAACGGCGGCAAAGGCATTTTTGCCTTATTGACACACCGTTTTTGTGCCCCAAGCTTGCCTTTAGGCCCTCCTTACACTCCGTTTACGGCGTACTTGCGTTGCGGTTACGGCCTAACCGTGATGCAACTACGGCCTAATTGGAGTGAAAGGAGGGCCTCTCTGCTATATTGACAAATTAACATTCGCGTAACTCGCTGACTGTCAGCGCACCCCATTTTCGCGAAAAATCGCGTATTTCGCGTCGTAGTGCAGAAATCGTGGTGCGGGTGCTCTTTAACATACGTTAAAGTAAAGTTCTTTCACGGTTTGTTAAATCATGGAATGGCTTTACCCCTCAGGCCATCGAGGCTGTGCCGTGAAGGAGCCGGACAGGGACATTACGGCTGGTGACACCATGCCTAACGCCCACTCACAATCCGCCCCTCTCCCCCTTGTTCAACCGGAAGAGCAGCCTAAGTAAGCCTTTCTTTTGAAAAAAGCCGTGTTAATATTTTGCCGTTTGCTCCGTTTGCAGTATCTTTGCAACGCAAAATATTGATACAACGACAGATGAGTACATTAGACTTCACTCATATTTTGACCCGGACGGTAGACGAGCTATCCGAGGCAAAATCATTGGAGGGACTTTTTCATCAACACCGCGACGGCAATCCGCTGCCGTCAGGCAAAGCTCTTGAAGAGATTATAGAGCTGTCGCGCGCCATCCTTTTTCCCGGTTATTTCGGCAAGTCGTCGGTCAATACCAACACCATCCGCTATCACATCGGCGTCAACATCGAGCGCTTGTTCACACTGCTGTCCGACCAGATTATGGCCGGCCTCTGCTTCACCTGCCCCGCAAGCCACGGCACGGGCAACCCGCAGGCATGCCGGCAGAAAGCCGAAGCCATGGCGGCCGGACTCATAGAGAAGCTGCCCGAGATACGCCGCACACTGGCCACCGACGTGGCAGCCGCCTACAACGGCGACCCCGCCGCCGAGAGCTACGGCGAGATAATATCGTGCTACCCCGTGATAAAGGCACTCGTCAACTACCGCATGGCCCACGAGTTGCTCGTGGCGGGCGTTCCGCTCATACCGAGGATAATGACGGAGATGGCCCACTCAGAAACCGGCATCGACATACATCCCGGAGCAAAGATAGGCCACCACTTCACCATCGACCACGGTACGGGCGTGGTGATAGGCGCCACGTGCATCATCGGCAACAACGTGAAACTGTATCAGGGCGTAACGCTCGGCGCCAAGAGCTTCCCGCTCGACGCCGACGGCAACCCGATAAAGGGAATACCGCGCCACCCGATACTCGAAGACAATGTCATCGTCTACTCCAACGCCACCATCCTCGGACGCGTCACGATAGGGCGCGGTGCAGTAGTGGGGGCCAACATCTGGGTGACGGAAGACATGGAGCCGGAAAGCAAGAAATACAACAAATAATAAATAAGGATTACATCAGAAAACAAGGCGACCGGTATGACGCCGATGTCAAGCCATACGGACGTGACCGGACATCACACCGAAAACATCAGTCGCGGAACAAAAAGACAAATGGAACAGGAATTTGAACTGATTGCCAAAACATTCATGGGCCTGGAGCCCGTTCTGGCGAAAGAATTGACACAACTGGGTGCAAACAATGTGCAGATAGGACGGCGAATGGTGTCGTTCACCGGAGACAAGGAGCTAATGTACAGGGCCAACTTCCAGCTGCACACCGCCATCAGGATACTCAAACCGATAAGCCACTTCAAGGCGAAGTCGGCCGATGACGTATACAACGAGGTGAAGAAGACAGACTGGACAAAGTTCATCTCGCTCGACAAGACATTCTCCGTCGACTCGGTAGTGTTTTCCGAGGAGTTCCGCCACTCCAAGTTCGTATCATACAAGGTTAAGGACGCCATCGTCGACCAGTTCCGCGAGGCCACCGGCAAACGCCCCAACATAAGTGTGGCCAACCCCGACCTGCGCCTCAACATACACATAGCCGAAGACCGCTGCACGCTGTCGCTCGACTCGAGCGGAGAGAGCCTGCACCGCCGCGGCTACCGTCAGGAGAGCGTAGAGGCACCGCTCAACGAGGTGCTGGCCGCCGGCATGATTCTGATGACGGGATGGCAGGGCGACACCGACTTCATAGACCCCATGTGCGGCTCGGGCACACTGCTCATAGAGGCCGCCCTCATAGCCCGCAACATGGCGCCCGGACTCTTCCGCAAGGAGTTCGCCTTCGAGAAATGGGCCGACTTCGACAAGGAGCTGTTCGACTCCATCTACAACGACGACTCGCAGGAACGCGAGTTCAACCACAAGATTTACGGCTACGACATAGACATAAAGGCTGTGAACACGGCGCGCCTCAACGTGAAGGCCGCCGGACTTACGACCGACATCGTGGTGAACGAGGCCGACTTCAAGACATTCACCATGCCTGCGGAGAAGAGCATCATGGTCACCAATCCGCCCTATGGCGAGCGCATTTCCACGCCCGACCTGCTCGGCACGTACAAGATGATAGGCGAGCGGCTGAAGCACCAGTTCACCAACAACGACGCCTGGATATTGAGTTACCGCGAGGAGTGCTTCGACCAGATAGGCCTGAAGCCGTCGGTGAAGATTCCGCTCTTCAACGGCTCGCTGGAATGTGAGTTCCGCAAATACCAGATTTTCGACGGCAAGCTGAAAGACTTCCGCGGCGACGGCGGCATCGTAAAGACCGACGAGGAGAAGAAACAGATGGCCGAAAGGAAATTCAAGAAGGAGCGCGAGTTCAAGAAACGCACGGACAACAACAATTACGCCAGCGACGACAACAACGAGGACGGAGACATCCGCTCGTTCAAGTTCCACCACCGCGACCTCGACAGCCTTATAGGCCGCGACCGCAAGCGCACCGGAGGAGACAGGGAAAAGAAAAGCTTCGACCGTGACGAACGCAAAGACGGAGGGCGCGACCGCAAGAGCTTCGGCCGCAACGACCGCGGCGGACGAAGCCGTGACGACCGTGGTGAACGTGACGGACGTGACGGCAGGAACCGCGGCGGCCACGAGCACTTCGACCGCAGCGGAAAGAAATTCGGCAAAGGCCAGCGCGACTTCGGCAGAAAATCAAAAAGATATGACGATGATGAGGATTAAACACAACATAGCATTATCACTGCTACTCATGCTGCCACTACCCGCCATACACAACATGCCGTCGGCCACAGACTGCGCCCGGGCACAACAGCTGAAACAGTTCAGTCTGGAAGACCTCAACTTCGGCGGCACCAACTACCGCAACATGACGCCCGCCAACATGTACATCACATGGTGGGGCGACCGGCTGATGTACCAGGACGCCGAGGAATGGGGCACGGTGGACATGAAGACCGGCCGCAAGACCACCACGGCAACGCTCGACGAAATGAACAAACTGACGGGCGACAACAAGATGCGCTCGGCCATGAACGTGCGATTCCCCTACCCCGACCGCACACTGGCCCTGCTCAACAACGGCAGGGAACGCATACTCTACAACTGGAACACCAAGACCGTGGAGTGGCGCCAGCCGAGCGCGGGCGAGACCGAAAGCAACTGGAACGCCACGTCGAGAGCCGTGGCCTTCGTCAGAGACAACCAGCTCTGCGTGACCGGCGCCGACGGCAACACCCGTGTGCTCACCACCGACGGCAGCCGCGAGATTGTATACGGGCAGGCCGTACACCGCAACGAGTTCGGCATAATGAAAGGCATATTCTGGAACGGCGACGGAACACGCTTCGCCTTCTACCGCATGGACCAGACCATGGTGACCGACTATCCGCAGGTGAACACTTTTACCCGGGTGGCCGAAGAGGAGCCCGACAAGTATCCCATGGCCGGCATGACGAGCCACAAGGTAACCGTGGGCATTTACGACATGGCTACGGGCAGCATAACATATCTCGATGCCGGCGACCCCACCGACCGCTATTTCACCAACATAGCATGGGGGCCTGACGGAAAGACGGTCTACATGTTCGAGCTGAACCGCGACCAGAACGACTGTACCCTCGTGAGCTACGACGCGGCAACGGGCAAAAGACTCGATGTACTGTATCGGGAGACGAGCGACAAATATGTGGAGCCGCTGAACCCCATCATGTTCCTGCCGTGGGACAACACGAAGTTCATCATACAGAGCCAGCGCGACGGCTACAACCATCTGTATCTCGCCGACGCGAAGACACGCCTCTATCCGGAGATGATGACGGCAGAAGCCGGCTTCAAATACAGCAAGTCGCTGAAGATGCAACAGATAACAAAGGGCAAGTTCGTCGTGCAGCGCGTCATAGGCTTCAATACGAGACAGAAGTCTGTCATCGTCGAGGCCAACGCCGCCAGTCCCCTGCAGTGCAACATCTATGCCGTAAACACCAAAAACGGCCGCATGACCCCGCTCGACAACGGCCGCGGAGTACATAACGGCGTGCTGTCGGCATCGGGCAATTTACTGTACGACAAATACAGCGAGCCGGACGTGCCCCGCAACATAGAGGTGGTGAACACATCGTCGGCCAAACGCGACATGATATTCAGCGCCCCCGACCCGTGGAAGGGTTATGCCGTGCCGGAATACTCTACGGGAAGCATCAAGGCCGCCGACGGCAAGACCGACCTCTACTGGCGCATGGTGAAACCCGTAGGTTTCGACCCCGCAAAGAAATATCCCACGGTGGTATATGTGTATGGCGGACCGCACGCCCACAACGTGGATGCACGCTGGCACTGGTCGAGCCGGTCGTGGGAGACATACATGGCACAGAAGGGCTACCTGCTCTTCATACTCGACAACCGCGGCAGCGAGAACCGCGGTGCGGAATTTGAGCAGGCCACGTTCCGCCATCTGGGACAGGAAGAGATGAAAGACCAGATGAAGGGCGTGGAATATCTCAAGACACTGCCCTACGTCGACACCGACCGTATGGGAGTGCACGGATGGAGCTACGGAGGCTTCATGACCATCTCGCTGATGACCAACTATCCCGACGTGTTCAAGGTGGGTGTGGCCGGCGGCCCCGTCATCGACTGGAAATGGTACGAGGTGATGTACGGCGAACGCTACATGGACACGCCGGAGACCAACCCCGAGGGATACCGGCAGGCGAGCCTGCTCGACAAGGCAAAGAATCTGAAAGGCAGACTGCAGATAATCATCGGCATGAACGACCCCACCGTAGTGCCGCAGCACGCCCTGCAGTTCATCGACGCCTGCACCGAGGCTGGCACACAGCCCGACTTCTTCGTATATCCCGGCGAAGGTCACAACATGATGGGACACAAGAGTGTACATCTGCACGAGAGAATTACACGGTATTTTGAAGATTATCTAAAATAACAAGGAACGACATGAAGATATTATTGTTAGGAAGCGGCGGACGCGAGCATGCACTGGCATGGAAGATTGCACGCAGCCCGAAAGTGGAGAAACTGTTTATCGCTCCCGGCAATGCCGGAACATCCGGATGCGGAGAAAACGTGGCCATAAAGGCCGATGACTTCGAGACTCTGAAGACATTCGTCGCCGAGAACGGTGTGAACATGGTGGTGGTGGGGCCGGAAGACCCGTTGGTGAAAGGCATATACGACGATTTCCTTGCCGACGAACGTACAAGAAACATACCGGTAATAGGCCCGTCGAAGGCCGGCGCCGTGCTCGAAGGCAGCAAGGACTTTGCCAAAGGCTTCATGCAGCGCCACAACATACCCACGGCCAAATACAAGACATTCGACGGAAACACGCTCGAAGAGGGTCTGGCTTTCCTCGAAACGCTCAAGGCTCCTTACGTGCTCAAGGCCGACGGACTGTGTGCAGGCAAGGGCGTGCTCATACTGCCCACACTCGACGAAGCGAAGAAGGAACTGAAGGAAATGCTCGGCGGCATGTTCGGCAACGCCTCTGCACAGGTTGTCATCGAGGAGTTCCTCAGCGGCATAGAGTGCTCGGTGTTCGTTCTCACCGACGGCAAGAACTACAAGATACTGCCCGAGGCAAAAGACTACAAGCGCATCGGCGAGGGTGACACTGGTCTGAACACCGGCGGCATGGGCAGCGTCACACCCGTTCCGTTTGCCACAAAGGAGTGGATGAAGAAGGTGGAAGACCGCATCATACGTCCCACGGTAGAGGGACTGGCCGAGGAGAACATCGTATACAAGGGCTTCATATTCTTCGGCCTCATCAACGTAGGCGGCGAACCTATGGTAATAGAATACAACTGCCGTATGGGCGATCCGGAGACGGAGAGCGTGATGCTCCGCCTGAAGAGCGACATCGTCGACTTGTTTGAGGGTGTGGCCGACGGCGACCTCGACAAGCGCACTATCGAGTTCGACGAGCGTGCGGCAGTGTGCGTGATGCTGGTCAGCGGCGGTTATCCGCAGGAATACAAGAAGGGTTACCCCATCACCGGCATCGACAAGGTGGAGGGAAGCATCGTCTTCCATGCCGGAACAGCGTCAAAAGACGGGCAGACCGTCACCGCAGGCGGACGCGTCATCGCCGTCAGCTCTTACGGCAAGGACAAGGCCGAGGCTCTGCAGAAATCGTTTGAAGAGGCGCAGAAAATAGATTTCACCGACAAGTACTTCCGCCGCGACATAGGGGCGGACCTGTAAAATTTTATTTAGTGTGATGAGTAATGAGTTCAGAGTTCAGAGTGATGAGTTCAGAGTTTAGAGTTCAGAGTGATGAGTGATGAGGTATGATTACCTTTATTATATGTTTATCAACAAAGCATATCATACCTCATCACTCTGAACTCTGAACTCTGAACTCTAAACTCTGAACTCTAAACTCTGAGCTCTAAACTCTGAGCTCTAAACTAAGTTTATGAAGAGGGTACAGAACATAATTTCAGAAAGCAGGCTTACGCTGCCGGTGGTGGCGGCGTATGGCATGGCGGTATGGGCGGCGGCGGGACTGTTTCGCGAGCAGTGGTGGATACAGTTGGCCTGTTTTGCCCTGTCCACCTACCTCATGATAGAACTGAACAACAGCAACGCCCTGATACGCATATACAGCCGCATGGTGTCGTGCTCGTTCATCGTCCTTTCGTCAGCAATGTGTTTTCTGTTCAGTTCCATCGACCAGGCGGTGGCCGAACTGTGCGTCATCGCCTCATATATCATGCTCTTCCGTTGCTATCAGGACAGGCAGGCGGCAGGACGCACATTCTACACATTCGTCTGTCTCGGACTGGCAAGCATGTTCTATGTACACACGCTTTTCTACATACCGGCCGTATGGCTGCTTATGGCGTTCTACCTGCAGTCGTTCTGCTGGCGCTCGTTTGTGGCTTCTCTACTCGGACTGATAACGCCTTACTGGTTTGCAGCCGTATACTTCATCTATCTTGAAGACTTCTCGCTGCCCATACAACATTTTGCTGCGTTGGCCGACTTCCGGTTTCCTTACGACTATACGCTGATAACACCGCAGCAGGCACTGACTTTCGCTTTCATCCTTACCATTGCCATCACCGGCACGATACATTATCTGCGCACGAGCTACAACGACAAGATACGCATCAGGATGCTGTACAACTGCTTCATAATCATGAACATTCTGTCAACGGCATTTCTCATCGTACAACCGCAACACTACGACTTCCTGATACGCATGATCGTCATCAACGCGAGTCCGCTGATAGCTCATTTCATCGCTCTTACGCATACCCGCATCACCAACATATCATTCATGATAATAACGGTATCGGCATTGCTCCTCACAGCATACAACTTATGGATTTCATCATCGATATTCTGATCAACTACGGCTATTGGGGCATGCTGCTGGCCGCATTTCTGGCCGGCAGTTTCCTGCCGTTCAGCAGCGAGGCCGTCATGGTTGCCCTCCAGGCTGCCGGACTCGACCCGTGGGGACTTATCATCTACGGCACCATCGGCAATGTGCTCGGCGGGATGTTGAACTACGGCATCGGCAGAATGGGAAAAACGGAATGGATAGAGAAATATCTGCATGTGAAGAAGAAAGATCTCGACCGCGCCATGCGTTTCATGGCCGGACATGGCGCATGGATGGGATTCTTCGCATTTCTGCCAATACTCGGCAGTGCCATCACCATCGCTCTCGGACTGATGCGCTCCAACATTCCCATATCGTTCATAAGCATCACCGTGGGCAAGTTCCTGCGCTACCTGCTGCTCGTATACGGTGCAAGCCTCATGATATAAATCTCCATTTCACATACATATTATATAATCTGCCCCACCGGTTATGAACAAACAGAATTATGCCGTCATCGACTTCATGCGTTGTATCCTGATACTGATGGTCATACTTATCCACATCGTACATTTCGGCAATCTCTATCCTGACATAAAGAACGGCATCCTGTCATTCCTCATGCCATCGTTCCTGTTCATAACGGGCTATCTCGTAAACATAAACAAGCCGCTGAAGGCTTTCGCCGTTTACATCGTACGTATCTTGCTCCCTTATCTCATAATGGCGGGCGGTTATATGGTCATGTCGCTCTATCTGCCTGTCAGAGACGGCATTTCTGTGCTCGATGTGCCCACGGCACTGCATGTGCTTTTCGTAACGTCAATAGGTCCCTACTGGTTTCTGCACGCCATGATGGTGTGTGGCATTTGCTATTATGCCGCATGGCACTTGTTCCCGAAACTCAGCGACACGGCAAAATTCTGCCTGCTGGCGTCACTGTTGCTCACAGTGGCCATGTATACTCCTGTCCTCAACGTAAAGTGTGCCGTTTATTACTTTTTGGGTGCCGGTGCACGGCTGTTCATCAAGGATTTCAACCGGTTGTGCCCCAAAACATTTTGGCCGGCCATCCCGTTTGCGTTGATTCTGATGCAAAAGATATGGATTGACTGGTGGAATATATCGGTGCTGGGCTGTGTGGCGTGTTTCCTGGCTGTCAGTTCCGCCCTTTACGAACATACCGGCAACCGCCTGCGTAAAGCGATGCTGTACATCGGCAGAAACACGCTGCCCATCTTCATTTTCCATCCCATATTCACGATGACGGCAAAATTCCTTGTGCCCGTATTCAGTTTCGACCCTACGGGAATAGCCCACACCGTCTTCACCATTGTCACCTGTTTGGTGGGAAGCATCGGCATAGGTCTGTTGTTCGACGTCACACGCCTGTCATACATCTTCGGGAAAAGACGGATTATGCGTTAGGAGAATAATGAAAACTTTGGATTTGTTTCATGCTTTCCTGAAAAAGTAGTATCTTTGTGAACGCAACACATTAAAGGTAAGGATTATG
>NZ_URNN01000112.1 GCF_900549175.1 uncultured Prevotella sp.
CTCTAAACCAGCTGAGCTAAACGCCCTTACTTCTTGTAAGCGGTTGCAAAGGTAAGCAGTTTTTTCTTAACCACCAAATTTTTGAGCAATTATTTTTCAAAAACATAATAAAAAAGTGTTTTTTCATATATTTCGGCTCCACATTTCTCCATCCGACAACTCATGATGACGAAATTTGCACCAACACGTTGGAAGAACTAATACAGCAGTGAAGTTCATACGCCGG
Source organism: uncultured Prevotella sp. (assembly GCF_900549175.1). GTDB lineage: Bacteria > Bacteroidota > Bacteroidia > Bacteroidales > Bacteroidaceae > Prevotella. The sequence goes on from NZ_URNN01000112.1 coordinate 227, forward strand.
CATGCCAAAAGTAAAAAATACCCCATTCGCCACTTTTATCATAAATATCTTTCCTATTATCATTTTTTATAGTATCTTTGCACCAACAATCAATTTAAAATTAACAGAAACTACAATGAATCACCGACTACTGACTTGTGCCCTCGTCCTGACGGCGGCCACTTCATCATTCGCCCAAAACACACATGTTATGGACGTGAACACGAAGAAAGCCGGCGCTGTGGTGCAGAACACCATGTACGGCCTCTTCTTCGAAGACATCAACTACGCCGCCGACGGCGGACTGTATGGAGAACTTGTAAAGAACCGCTCTTTTGAATTTCCACAGAACTTTATGGGATGGCAGACTTTCGGCAACGTCGAACTGAAAGCCGACGGCCCGTTCGAACGCTGCCCGCACTACGTTGTCCTGTCTGACCCGCAGCACGTGGAGCGCCGCACGGGACTCGTCAACGAAGGCTACTTCGGCATAGGAGTTGAGAAGGGTGAAGAATACCGCTTTACGGTATGGGCAAAAGCCCCGAAAGGCTCGGGCCGCATCACCGTACAGCTGATTGACCCGGCCACCATGGGCGAGCGCCAGGAGTTCGCCTCGGCAAGACTCGACGTGAAGTCGGCCGAATGGCAGAAATATGAAGTGCGCCTCAAGGCCAACCAAACCGTCGACAAGGCACAGCTGCGCATATTCCTCGACGGCCGCAACGCCGTGTGCCTCGAACACGTGAGCCTCTTCCCCGTAAACACATTCAAGGGTCGCGACAACGGCATGCGCCGCGACTTGGCGCAGGCTCTGGCCGACGTGCACCCGGGCGTGTTCCGCTTCCCCGGAGGCTGCATCGTGGAAGGCACCGACCTGGCCACGCGCTACCAGTGGAAGAACACCATCGGACCGGTGGAAAACCGTCCGCTCAACGGCAACCGCTGGCAGCACACGTTCGCGCACCGCTTCTTCCCCGACTATTACCAGAGCTACGGACTGGGATTCTTCGAGTATTTCCAGCTGTCGGAAGACATCGGTGCCGAGCCTCTGCCCGTGCTCAACGTGGGCATGTCGTGCCAGTTCCAAAACCGCAACGACGCCAAATGGCACGTGCCAGTAAACGAACTGCAGCCCTACATCGACGACTGTCTCGACCTCATCGAGTTTGCCAACGGCGACACCACGACCACATGGGGACGCAAGCGCGCTGAGATGGGCCATCCGGCTCCGTTCAACATGAAGCTCATCGGCGTGGGCAACGAGCAGTGGGACACCCTCTACTTCGAGCGCCTCAAGCCGTTCGTAAAGGCAATCAAGGCCAAATATCCCGACATGAGGATTGTGGGCACGAGCGGCCCCGACTCTGAGGGAAAGATGTTCGAGATAGGATGGAAAGCCATGAAGGAGCTGAAGGCCGACCTCGTGGACGAGCACTTCTACCGCAACGAGGAGTGGTTCCTCAACAGCGGACTGCGCTACGACAACTACGACCGCAAGGGTCCGAAGGTGTTTGCCGGCGAATACGCCTGCCACGGCAAGGGAAAGAAATGGAACCACTATGAGGCTTCCATCTACGAGGCTGCCTTCATGACCGACATGGAGCGCAACGCCGACGTGGTTTGGATGACGGCCTATGCACCGCTCTTCGCCCATGTGGAGGGATGGCAGTGGCGTCCCGACCTGATTTGGTACGACAACACGCGCATGTTCAAGTCGGTGAGCTACTACGTGCAGCAGATGTATGCCATGAACCGCGGCACCAACGTTCTGCCGATGACGATGAACGGCAAGTTCATCGCCGGACGCGAGGGACAGGACGGCCTGTTCGCAAGTTCGGTTGTGGACAAGAACGACGGCACGGTGATCGTAAAGGTTATCAACACATCGAAGACGGAGCAGCCCGTAACCATCAACCTCAACGGTCTGACCGGCGCCACCACAGCTGCCACCATCACGCTGTCGCACAACGGTGTTGATGACGAGAACACTCTCGACAATCCCGAGAAGATTACCCCGAAGACGGGCTCCGTCAGCGTCACCGCCGGCAAGAAGAGTTCCGTGATTGAAGACAAGCTGGCTCCGCTTACATTCCGTCTGTACAAGGTGAAGAAGTAACCTGCGGGACAGCATCCCCAATATCATATACAACATACGAAACGCACCACGGAAGTGACGAAACAGAACTTCCATGGTGCGTTTCTGTTTTCTACGGTTTCAAAAAAGCGCACAAATCTGCCTTAAAGAGATATTTTTTTAGTAAATTTGCAGCGGAATGTATACATACGCGAGCAATGGTAGTAACAGATTTGATAACAGAAAAGTCGGACAGGAAGCGTTTCTCCTTTGAAGTGCTGCCCCCTCTGAAAGGAACCGGCACCGAACGGCTCTTCGCCACAATAGACAAGCTGAAGGACTTCGACCCGGCTTTCATCAACATAACCACACACCACAGCGAATTTGTATACAGGGAGCGCGGAGACGGACTGCTCGAACGGCAAAGCATACGCCGGCGGCCGGGTACGGTGGCCATTGCCGCCGCCATACAGAAGAAATACAACATTCCGGTGGAACCGCACGTGATATGCAGCGGCGTAACCATCGAAGACATCGAATACGAACTGCTCGACCTGCAATTCCTCGGAATAAGCAACCTGCTGCTTCTGCGCGGCGACAAGGCTAAGGAAGACCGTCATTTCACGCCCACACCGGGCGGACACCGGCACACCACCGACCTGATACGCCAGGTGAAGCGCTTCAACGAAGGATTCTTCGCCGACGGGTCGCCGATAAAGAATCCCGGACGGCCGTTCAGTTTCGGCGTGGCATGCTATCCGGAGAAGCACGAGGAGGCACCGAACATGGAGATGGACATGGCACGGCTGAAAGAGAAACAGGACCTCGGTGCGGAATATGCCGTGACGCAACTGTTCTACGACAACAGGAAGTATCTGGATTTCGTGGACAAGGCGCGCCGTATGGGCATCACCATCCCCATCATACCGGGCATAAAGCCTCTGGCAAAGGCCAGCCAGCTGACGGTAGTGCCCAAGACGTTCCACTGCGACATACCGCAGGAACTGGCGGCAGAGGCCGTAAAGTGCAAGACCGACGAAGAGGTAAGGCAGCTCGGCGTGGAATGGACCGTCAGCCAGTGCCGCGAACTGTATGCCCACGGAGTGAACAACATCCACTTCTACACGGTGTCGGCCGTCGACTCAGTGGCGGAAGTGGCGGAAAGACTACTGCGGTAAGTGCAGAGAGGCGCACATATACAAGTGCGGTGAAACACATATAATAATATGTACACACATTTATCACGATAAAAAAAAGCGTAAGGCGTTAACAAAAAGGATGGATTTCAACGATGTGATAGGTCAGAAAGAGGCGCAGGAAAGACTGATACAGATGTTCTGCGAAAACAGGCTGCCTCATGCCATTATGCTTTGCGGCCCCGGCGGTTGCGGCAAGATGGCATTGGCCATGGCCTTTGCCTGCCACATACTGCGTGGCGGAGCATCGGGAGAAGGAAAGGGTGAGGCCATGCTTGCAAAGATGGAGCATCCCGACCTACACTTCACCTACCCCACCATCAAGCGGCCGAACATGAGCAGCGACCACAAGCCGACAAGCAGCGACTTTGCCGCCGAATGGCACTCGATGATAATGCAAAGCCCCTACTTCACCATGGACATGTGGATGAAGGCGATAGGAGCCGAAAACCAGCAGGCCATCATCACCGCCGGCGAAAGCGATGACCTTTCACGCAAACTGTGTCTCAAATCGAGTCAGGGCGGATATAAGGTATCGGTGATATGGCTGCCGGAACGTATGAACATGGAGTGTGCCAACAAACTGCTCAAACTGATTGAGGAACCGCCAAGCCATACGGTGTTCATCATGGTGTGCGACGAACCGGAAAAAGTGCTGGAGACGATACGCAGCCGCACACAGACAATACACATCAGAAAGACCGACACCGAAAGCATCAGGAGAGCGCTTGTCGAGAGGCGGGGCATAGCCGAAGAAGCGGCATCGCGCATAGCCCGCATGGCCAACGGCAACTGGATGAAGGCATTGGAACTGACAGAGGCCGGAAGCGAGAACGAGCTGTTTCTCGACATGTTCCAATCGCTCATGCGACTGGCATACAGTCGCAACGTAAGGGAGCTGAAGCGGTGGAGCGAGACCCTGCAGGGCTTCGGACGCGAGAAGCAGAAACGCTTTCTCGAATATTTCCTGCGGCTGATACGCGAAAACTTCATGTACAACTTCCAATGTCCGGAACTGACATACATGTCGCAGCGCGAAGAGGAGTTCGCATACAGATTCGCACGCTTCGTCAACGAAAACAACGTCATACCAATCAGCAATCTTGCCAACCGGGCAATACGCGACATCGGACAGAACGCCAACAGCAAAATAGTGTTCTTCGACATGGCCCTGCAGATGATAGTTCTGCTGATACAGGACAACGGCAAGCGGCAGCCCCAATGAAAAAAAGCAAAGAGAGACAACATATATATAATAAGGTATAAACAATAAAAAAACAAAATGATACAACCCTCAGCGCCCGTTCTTCCCTGACGGGGAACGACAGCCAGAGGACACATACTCATAATCTTATGAACAACAAGGAATACGAAATATGCAACGACTGCAGCCGCGGACTATGCAAGGAGGCCGTGGGACGGCAGGACAAGCAGTTGAACACCTACGACTGGCTGGCCGACGTGCCGGGCAACACCGACACCACCGACCTTGTGGAGGTGCAGTTCAAACAGACCCGAAAGGGATATTTCCACAACGTGAACAACCTGCCGCTGAAGAAAGGCGACATCGTGGCGGTGGAAGCCAACCCGGGGCACGACATTGGCGTGGTCACCCTGACCGGCCGTCTGGTGAAAATGCAGCTGAAGAAGGCCAACCTGCGGTCGGCCGATGACATAAAACGCGTATACCGTCTGGCACGTCCGGTGGACATGGACAAGTATCGCGAAGCCAAAAGCCGCGAGCACGAGACGATGATAGAGAGCCGGCAGATAGCCAAGGATCTCGGTCTGCAAATGAAAATCGGCGACGTGGAATACCAAGGCGACTGCAACAAAGCAATATTCTACTACATCGCCGACGAACGTGTCGACTTCCGCCAGCTTATCAAGGTTCTGGCAGAGACGTTCCACGTGCGCATCGAGATGAAGCAGATTGGCGCACGCCAGGAGGCGGGACGCATCGGCGGTACGGGTCCGTGCGGCCGCGAGCTGTGTTGCGCCACCTGGATAAAGAACTTCGTAAGCGTGAGCACCAACTCGGCACGCTTTCAGGACATCTCGCTCAACCCGCAGAAACTGGCGGGAATGTGCGCCAAACTGAAATGCTGCCTCAACTACGAGGTTGACAACTATGTGGAGGCCGGACGGTGCCTGCCGAGCAAGGAGGTCGTTCTGCAAACCCTCGACAACGACTACTATCTGTTCAAATCCGACATTTTGGCCGGAATGGTGACCTACTCCACCGACAAGAATCTGGCGGCAAACCTCGAAACCATCAGCGCGGCGAGAGCACGGCAGATAATAGAGATGAACCGCCACGGCGAAAAGCCCGAATCGCTGCAGGAGGACGGTAAGAGGAGCGAACAGAGCCGCACCGTCGACCTGTTGGCCAACGAGAACATAAGCCGCTTCGACAAGGCCAGGAAGAAAAAGAAAGGCGGAAAGGGACAGCGCCAGAATGTGGCCGACACTGACCGCCAACAGCCCAAACAGGGAGGCGGCAAACCGCAGCAGGATGGCGGCGAACGCCGTCAGCGACAGGGACGCAACAACGGCAAACGCCCCAACCCCAACCGTCCACAGAAAAACAACCAGCAACAAGATGCGAAAGAATAGCCTTGCGGCAACAACCATCATAACATTACTTACGGTTGCAACGACACTGGTGTCGTGCAACCGTAAGACTGTTTTTTACCATTACGAGCATACCCCCATCGCCGGATGGGAAAAGAACGACACCCTCACCTTCAATGTCAAGGCAGCACCGGAAACCGGACTGTACAAAGAGGCCATCGGACTGCGCACCAACGGTGCCTATCCCTTCATGGCCCTCACCCTCATTGTCGACCACACCGTCGTGCCGGCCCGCCTGTCACCGCACAAAAGCAGCTCAATCACGACGCGCAGTGACACCATCAACTGCCGCCTGACAACCGACGGGGGCAACGTGGAAGGATACGGCATCAGCAACCGTCAGTACATGTTCGACCTCGACAATATCCGCCTCAACAAGGGTGACTCACTACACATACGCATCCGTCACGACATGAAGCGCGAAACTCTACCGGGAATAATCGATATAGGTGTGAAGATAACGTCACTTTCGCACCATGTTGCGGCCGGCGTCAATCCTCAGAAAGATGAACAGCAGTAATGTGAAGCCCCACAGCGACGAGCCTCCGTAACTGAAGAACGGCAAGGGAATGCCGATGACGGGGGTAAGTCCGAGCACCATGCCCACATTGATAAACACATGGAAGAGGAACACCGACAGCACAGAGTAGCCGTAGACACGCCCGAAACGGTACGGCTGGCGTTCGGCAAGATGTATCAGCCGCAGGATAAGCGCGAGAAACAGCAGCAGCACTCCTGCCGAACCGAGAAAGCCCTCCTCCTCGCCGACGGTGCAGAAGATGAAGTCGGTGTCCTGCTCGGGCACAAACTTCAGCTTGGTCTGCGTGCCGTTGAGGAATCCCTTGCCCTCAAGACCTCCCGACCCGATGGCAATCTCGCTCTGGTGGACATTATATCCCGCACCGGCAAGATCTTCCTCCAGTCCTAAAAGCACGTTTATACGAACGCGCTGATGGGGTTCCATCACGTTGTTAAGCACATAATCTGCCGAATAGAAGAAAGCTATGGAACCTATTGCGAAAGCCAGTATCAGGAAGTAGGCCGACAGGCGCGTGGCAAGTGCCCGCCACAAAAGCATGACAATCATGACAACGCACATGGCAAGTTGCACATATACGATGTCGAAAGGTATCACATATTCGGAGAAAAGCAGGAAGAGGGCCGTGATGCCGACACAATACAATACGATGTTCCACATCAGCCGCCGGTCGCGGCAATACACCCACACCATCACGGCCGTGAATATCTGCACAAGGAGCAGCACGACAAACTTGCCTACAGAAGCGGGTGTATCAAACAGCATGGTCTCCTCGAACCTGATGCCCACCACAAAATAAACCACAGCCGCAAGCCCCGTAAACAGTATACTGCCCGGCATCCCCTCACGATAGAACACAAGAAAGAATGACAGATAAACAAGGGCCGAACCCGTCTCGCGCTGCAGAATGATGAAAATCATCGGCAGGAGGATGATGGCCAGCGTTGCGGCAAAATGCTTCCAACGGTGTATGTTGTACCCGTAAGTGCTCATGAACTTGGCCAGGGCAAGAGCCGTTGCAAACTTGGCGAACTCTGCCGGCTGGAGCCTCAACGGCCCCATGACGAGCCACGACCGCGACCCTTTAATCTGGTGCGGATTGAAGATTGTGGCAAACAGCAGCAACAGCAGCACGGCATAAATCACATAAGAGAACGTGTCGTAGAAACGGTCGTCGAGCATGAGCAGCACAAAGCCCAGACAGACGGACGTGCCTATCCACACTATCTGCATGCCCGAACGGGTGTCGAGACTGAAGATGTCGGTGTCTCCGTATGTGTAACTTGCCCCGCACACGCTCAACCATCCGAAAGTGAGCAGGGCCAGATAGATGCCTATCGTCCACCAGTCGAGCGACCGCAGCACACCCGACTGCTTATCTGTTTCTCGTGCCATAAGATATACGTCTGTGTTGGAAGTCGTCGGCCTTCTTGAGCGACTCTTCCGAAAGTTTACCGTTTATATATTGTTCCATCATCAGCGAGCCGATAGGCACGCCATACTCAGCCCCGAAGCCACCGTTCTCCACATACACGGCGATGGCTATCTTCGGGTCATCCTTCGGTGCAAATCCCATGAAGACCGAGTGGTCCTGACCGCGGTTCTGCGCCGTTCCCGTCTTGCCGCACACCTCATAGTCAGGCCGGTTGGCCGCACGGCACGTACCTCGGAGCACAGCCCCGCGCATGCCGGCCACCACCGTTTCGTAAGCCGCACGTCCGGCCTTGGTGTAATGCCTCTGCGTGTAAACGGTGTCAAGCGGTTCGCCCTCCACCTTGCGCACAACGTGAGGCACATAGTAGTAGCCACGGTTGGCGATAGTGGCACCGAGGTTGGCTATCTGCAGCGGGGTGAGCGTAACCTCACCCTGCCCTATCGAAATACTTATTATGGTAAGTCCGTTCCACGACTTGTGGTATGCCTCGTCGTAGAAGTCGGCATTGGGTATCAGCCCGCGCTTCTCGCCCGGCAGATCGATACCGAGCTTATAGCCGAACCCCATGCTCACCATGTAGTCGCGCCAGCAGTTCATGGCGTTCTGCACACTGCCGTATTTCTTCTTGTTGCCTATCATATAGTAAAGGCCCCAACAGAAATAGCCGTTGCACGACGTGGTGATGGCATCGACCAGCCCCAGCGGCGACCCGTGGCCGTGGCAGCCGACGTGCAGTCCGCGGTAATAGAATCCGTGGTTGCACGAGAACGCCGTGGATGGGGTTATTATTCCCTCGCTGAGATATGTGAGAGCCTGCGTGGTCTTGAACGTAGAGCCCGGCGGATAGAGTCCCATTATGCTTCGGTTTATCAAGGGCTTCCATGCGTCGAGACTCAGGCGCGCATGGTTGCGGCTGCGCTCACGGCCCACCATGATGCGCGGGTCGTACGTAGGCGATGACACCATGCAGAGCACCTCACCCGTAGACGGCTCTATGGCCACGATGCTTCCTATCTTGCCTTCGAGCAGCCGTTCGCCAAGAGCCTGTAGGTTGACGTCGATACCCAGAGTGAGATTCTTTCCCGGCACAGGGCGTCGGTCGAGTGCCCCGTTCTGATAACTGCCCTGCACCCTGCCATGGGCGTCGCGCAGCAATATCTGCATGCCCTTCTCGCCACGCAACTGTTTCTCGTAGCTGCGTTCCACGCCGAGCTTGCCTATGTAGTCGCCGGGCTGGTAATAGTCATCGCCCTCTATGTCTGCCGGCGACACCTCGGCCATATCCCCCAGCACGTGTGCCGCATAAGGATACTGGTACTGCCGGATGCTTCGGCGCTGTATGTAGAAGCCGGGGAATCGGAAAATCTTCTCCTGGAAAAAGCTGAAATCCTTGTCAGACAACTGGTTCATGAACAGTTGCTGCGTAAACGGCGAATAGCCCGGCGAATGTTTTATCTTCTCCATGCGCTCGTCAAAATACTCACGTGTGATGCCCAGTGCATTGCAGAGTTCGGTGGTGTCAATCTTGCCGCGGGCCTCACGCATCACAACCATGATGTCGTAAGCGGGCTGATTGTACACGAGCAACTTGCCGTTGCGGTCGGTAATGATGCCGCGCGACGGAAACTCCACCTTTTTCAGAAAAGCATTTGAGTCGGCATTCTTCTTATAGTCGTCACTCATGAGCTGCAGGAAGAACAGCCGCACGATGTAGACCGTCACTATCACCACTGCCACACCGGCAATGACGAAACGCCTGTTTTCGAGTCCGTAGTCTTTCATATCAAAGCCCCATTTCCCGCATCACCGTTTCCTCACACTCTCCAACGTCACCATGAGCAGCACCGTAAGCGCCGTGCTGCCTCCCACACACTCCAGCCAATACAGCAGGTTGAAGAAGTGGAACGTCTCAAGCGCAAAAAAGGCGAGACAGTGGAGAAGCACCAGCACCGTGGCGTAAAAGACAAACTTGGCCACACCCATCGTCTCCACCGACGGCGCTATGTCATCGGGAGCCTCGCGCGGTATGAACAAGTTGAAGAAATAGGGTTGCACCGCCCCCACCAGCGTAAGCGAAGCGGCTGCCACGCCCGGCGTATTGGAGAAGATGTCGACGGCAAGCCCCAGCATAAAGCTCCACAGGAGTATGCCCCAATGCGGATAATCATGCGGAGTTATGATTATCAGATAGACATAAAGCAACGGCGTGGCACAGTCAAGCAGATGGATACGGTTGAAAATCAATGCCTGAGCCAGACACAGTGCCACAAATCCGCCCATTCGTTTTATCAAGTCGGTTGTCATATACGCCTCTTTGTTCGTTGTTTGTCGAAAATATCTTATCTGCTCTTGCCACGCAGCGAGTCGCGGGCCGCTTCCATCAGCACCGCCCGCTCGGCAATGCTGCCGTCGCTGACCACATACACATCGCGCAGACGGCCGAAGTCGGTGGCGAGATTTACCTTCAGGCGGTATGACAGTCCGTCACGCGAGTTGTACACCTGCTCTATCTTACCCACCGGCACCCCCTGGGGAAATATCGACGAATAACCGTTGGTCTCCACCCAGTCGCCGCGCTTGAAGTGTGCATGGCGCGGAATATCCTCCACAAACGCCACCGTAGGGTCACCCCCGCTCCACCGCAGATAGCCGAAATAGCCACGCTTGCGGATGGTGCAGCTGATGCGCGAGTTGATGTTGATGACGGGCATCACTATCGAATAGTGTTCTGACACCATGTAGACCACGCCCACAACGCCAAGTCCGCAGGCCACGCCCATGTCCGTCTTCACGCCGTCGGCACTGCCGCGGTCGATGGTTATCAGGTTGTTCTCACGATTAAGCGAATTGCTGACCACTTTGGCCGGTATCAGATCGTACTGTTTAAGCAGTTCGGTACCGTTGTGTCCTGCGACGGCGGTGTCGCCCGTGGCATCAGCGTAAAGGCGTGACAACTGGTTCACCTGACGTTCCAGATAGAAGTTGCGCAGGGTCAGCTCCTTGTTGATTCCGGTCAACGAGAAAAACGACTCGACATCCGCCTCCCACTCATATATCTTTCCGGTGACGGCATTGGCCGATGTGAGCCAAACGCTGCCCTGATAACCGTTGTACCTGAACAACAGCACCATACTAATCACCTCAAGAAGTACGAACAGAAGCCAATGACCCGACTTCGCCAAAAATTCCAACAGGTTACGCACTTTTAACTTGTAACTTTTAACTTGTAACGTTAAACTTGTAACTTTTAACTTGTAACTTTTAACTTGTAACTTTTAACTTTTAACTTTAAACTTGTAACTTTAAACGCTAAACTTGCAACTTTAAGCCGTAGGCATGGTTTACAAGTCGAGACACCCGGGCACACCGGCCAAGAGTAATCATAAAGTTTAAAGTTACAAGTTCAAAGTTACAAGTTTAAAAGTTTTATCGCATCAGGAACGAGAAGCGGTCGACGTTCTTCAGTGCTATGCCAGCACCGCGTGCCACACTGTGCAACGGGTCTTCAGCCACATGGAACTGGATGTTGATCTTGTCTGTCAGACGCTTGTTGAGTCCGCGCAACAGGGCGCCGCCACCGCTCAGATAGATACCGTTCTTCACGATATCGGCATAAAGTTCGGGCGGGGTGTTCTCCAGTGCCGACAGCACCGCATTCTCTATCTTGGCCACCGTCTTGTCAAGGCAGTGGGCTATCTCCTGATAGCACACCGGCACCTCCATGGGCAGGGCCGTGATGCGGTTGGGGCCGTGCACCACATAGTCTTCGGGAGCCTCCTCGCCAAGGTCGGTAAGCGCCGACCCCACGTGTATCTTGATGCGCTCGGCCATACGTTCGCTCACCTTCACATTGTGCTGACGGCTCATATACTCCTGAATGTCCGCAGTAAAGTCATCACCCGCTATGCGGATGGAATTGTTGGCTACGATACCACCCAAGGAGATAACGGCAATTTCCGTAGAACCACCAC
>NZ_URNN01000113.1 GCF_900549175.1 uncultured Prevotella sp.
TATTTCGAGAAAAAAGAAATGTTAAATTTTAGGAATTATCATGACAGAAAGACATTCGAAGTGATATATTAATGCTCAATGGCACAGTCATGCAATGGTAGGGGCAGAGAATGCCGGATGAACCAGAAATAGGATTCTCTACAAATATGACCTTATTATATCGTAAATCCGTGGATTTTCAGTATATTTGCAGCATCAACCTAAAATAAATACAACCAAAATATCACTGACAAATGAAACGTATACTGACCATCATCGCCGTTGCGGCAATAGTCACAGACATTGCCGCACAAACCGCCAAACAACTCATAACATCAAGATACGACCGCCGGACGCTGACTGAGGCTGTGGCAACACCCGACAAATTCCGCCCCGTACCGAAAGCCGGAGATGCCTTCTGGCGCGACTCGGTGCCCGAAAACATGCGCCGCAACTACATAGAATATGGAGAGCGGTACATGAACAAGCCGTGGGCGTCACTGCCGGCAACAGAGTTCGCACGCTTCAAGACCGACGGCAACCGCACCGGATACGAGTCGTTGTGTTTTGACAAACGGCGGCAGCTGGCGGCACTGGTGATGGCCGAGGTGATGGAGGGCAAGGGACGTTTCATGCCCGACATCGTCAACGGACTGCAGAGTACGCTCGAAGAGACGTGGTGGGGACTGCCGGCACACTACGGAACGAAGATGCAGCGCGCGGAAGACCAGAACGTAGACCTGTTCAACGCCGAAACCGCCGGAATGGTGGCATGGACATCGTATGTGCTGTCAGACCAGCTGGACAGCTTCTCTCCGCTACTGCGCAAACGCGTGGACAGCGAGATAGCACGCCGCATACTCGACCCGGCGGTGAAGAACAACTACTGGTGGAAGCGTGCCGGCATGAACTGGAACCCGTGGATATCCTCCAACTGGCTCACGTGCATACTCTTCTGCGAACACGACAGCACACGGCGTGCCGAAGGCCTCGGACAGATAGTCCAAGCACTCGATGCCTTCATAGACGCCTATCCCGAAGACGGCGGCTGCGACGAAGGACCCGGCTACTGGGACCGCGCCGCCGCGTCACTCTACGAATGTCTGGCCCTGCTGCGCGATGCCACCGGCGGACTGGTGGACATGAGCAGCGAACGCAAGATAAAGGCCATGGGCAGCTATATATACAAAATGTACATAGGCAACGGATATTATGTCAACTTTGCCGACGCACACGGCAACCGCGACATGCAGCAGGTGAACGTGGTTTACCCCTTCGGCCTCTATCTCGGCGACCGCACCATGACGGCCTTTGCCGCCCACGCCGCCCGACAGGAGCGCATGACAGAACGTGCGACAACACTGTACGACCGCAGCGGCAACTGGCCCACACTCGGCCGCGAACTGATGATGCTGAAGCACATCGGCACTCTGACAGGCGAGACACCCGCAGAACCGTCGGTGGCCGACATGTGGTTGCCCGACCTGCAAATCATGACTGCACGCCGCAAGGGGCTCTTCGTGGCAATGAAGGGTGGAACCAACGGCGAGAGCCACAACCACAATGATGTGGGCAGCTTCATCGTATATGCCGACGGCGAACCACTGCTCATCGACCCGGGTGTGGGCAGCTATACGGCGCAGACGTTCGGCAACGGCCGCTACGGTATATGGACCATGCAGTCGCAATACCACAACCTGCCGCTGATTAACGGCACGGGACAGAAAGACGGAAAGCAGTATGCCGCAAGAAACGTCTCCTACAACCGCGGCACTTTGCGCATGGACATTGCCGGATGTTACCCCGACAGCGCCGGCGTAACCGCATGGACACGCACCGTGAAAGCCACGCCGAAAGCCATCGAGGTGACGGAAGACTACACGCTGAGCTGCCGCAAGGGCACCACGGCCATCATGCTGATAAGCATCGACAAGCCCGACACATCGCGCCCGGGCTCCGTCATACTCGCCAACGGCCACCGCATCGTCTACAATCCGTCGCAGCTGAGCGTGGTGGCCGAAGACATCTCGTCACTGCTAGACAACCACCTGCGCGGCATGTGGGGTGAAAAGATGTACCGCATCGTCATGACGGTGAAGGGGGACGGACTGAAAGGCAGAACGACCTACTCTGTTTTTTAGCCAGAAAAACCGCCACAAATATCAAAAAAACAAAGTTCTTTATTAAAAATGTTTTGTTCTTTTGTAACAGAAAATCAAAAGCCTTGCAAATAAGGAAGAAAAGACAAACCACACCGGCGCGTGCCGAAGAAGAGCAAACTTGGAATATTACTATAAAACAATTATTTACTAATCAAAAAAGCAAATGAGAAACCTACATCAAAAAATCGGTCTATTATTGTTGCTTATAATAGGCCTGCCTCTGTGCCTTCTGGCTCAGAACAGAGAGATTAAGGGTACTGTACGCGATGCTTCAGACGTTGTCATCGGCGCTTCAGTCATCGTAAAAGGGCACAACAACATCGGTACGGTAACCGACATGAGCGGCAACTTCAAGCTGTCGGTGCCGGCATCGGCCAAGGAGCTTACAGTAAGCTTTGTGGGCTACGACACCCAAAACGTAAAGTTGGGTGGAGCCTCACAGTACGACATCACCATCAACGAAAGTTCAAAGGTGATGGAAGAGCTGGTGGTGATTGGTTACGCCAAGGTGAAGCGCAAGGAGCTGACCGGCTCGAGCGTATCGGTGAGCAACAAGGACCTCAGCAACGTGCCCGTGACCACAGCAGCACAGGCTTTGGCCGGCAAGGCCGCCGGTGTGAGCGTAGTGTCACAGAGCGGTGCGCCGGGCGCCGACATCAACATCACCGTGCGTGGAGGAACATCAATCACACAGAGCACATCGCCTCTCTACATCGTCGACGGATTCCAGATGGAGAACGGCCTGTCAAACATCGACATCAACGACATTGAGAGCATCGACGTGATGAAGGACGCGTCGGCAACAGCCATCTACGGTGCCAAAGGATCCAACGGTGTTATCCTCATCACCACAAAGTCGGGCAAGTCGGGCAAGACTGAGGTCAACTACAACGGTTTTGTCAGCTTCAACTATCTTGGCAAGAAGCTCGACCTGCTTGGCGTGGAAGACTACGTGAGATACCAGTATGAGTTCCAGAGCCTGCGCGGCAACGTGAGCAGCTTCGCAAACATCTTCGGCGGCAACATCAACGATGCCGACTTCTACACGGGTGCCTACGGACGCATACACAGCGAGTACGGCGGCCAAGACCCCATCGACTGGCAGGACGAGGTGTTCGGAAAGACAGGCGTCACACAGACCCACAACCTGAACATCAGCGGCGGCAACGACAAGACAAAGTATATGGTGAGCTACAACTACGTGGGCGAAGACGGTATCATGGACAAGCACGGAGTAAACAAGAACAGCATCCGCGCCAAAATCAACCATGAACTGTGGAAGGGCGTACGCTTCGACTTCGCAGCGTCACTGCAGTCGACACACCTCCAGGGAGGCGGCTCACTCGCAGGCAAGCTGAAACAGACCATCCTGCAGCCCGTAACCGGCGGTGTGCAATTCACCAAGGCAGAGCTGCTGGGCACCGATGTCTCCGACAAGTTCTCCGACATGCCGGGTGCCGACTCATACGACATAAACAACCCGATACTCGACAACCTCGCCATCGATCAGGACAAATACACCCGTATGGCCACCGTCAACGCCGGACTGGAGATAGACATCATCAAGGGTCTTACCTTCCGCACCGCAGGAAGCTACATGTGGCGCCAGGTGCGCGACGACATGTGGGACAACGGTACGACGCGCCAGGCCAGTGCCAACAAGAGTCCCTACGGATACGGACACCGCAAAAACTCGGAGAAGTTCTCGTGGCAGATAACCAACACACTGAACTACAACCTCAGCCTTGATGACAATACCCACAACTTCGGATTCCTGCTCGGTCAGGAGACATACTATACGGAGAACATGAAAGCCGACAACGAATACCGCAGCTTCACCGCCGGCAACTTCGGGCTGAACGACATGAGCATGGGAACTCCCTATACATGGACTTCGGGCAAGGACAGAGAAGGCATGGTGTCGTTCTTCGGCCGTGTCACCTACAACTACAAGGAGCGCTACCTCATAACAGGAACACTGCGCAGCGACGGTTCGTCAAAATTCGCCAAAGGCAACCAGTGGGGCGTGTTCCCGTCGGCATCTGCCGCATGGCGCATCTCCGAGGAGGCCTTCATGAAGAACGTAACCTTCGTCAACAACCTCAAGTTGCGTGCCGGTTACGGTTTGGCAGGTAACTGCAACATCGACAACAACATGTACACCACCGACTACGGCTCAGGACATTACGGCATCAACGGCAAAGACTACATCACCTTCGTGCCCGGAACCACTCTCGGCAACCCCAACCTGAAATGGGAGAAGACCACCACGACCAACATCGGTATCGATGCGTCGTTCTTCAACAGCCGCCTGAACGTAAGCCTCGACTTCTACAACAACAAGTCGTCCAACCTGCTCATCAAGAACAAGATTCCTACATCTACCGGCTACTCCACACAGTACCAGAACCTCGGTTCAATACGCAACCGCGGTGTTGATATCGTAATCAACTCGACAAACATCCGCACCAAGGACTTCACATGGATCACCGACCTCAACCTCTCGGTAAACCGCTCGAAAGTGCTTGAGCTCTACGGCAACAGCGATATAGACAACTTCATTCAGGACTACGAGTCGCGCATGGGATTCAAGATTGAGGTGGGCGAGTCGCTCGGACGCTACTACGGACTGCAGTATGCCGGCATATACACCACCGACGACTTCGTACAGAACGAAAACGGAACATACATGCTGAAAGACGGCGTGCCCTCGCTGAAGGGATTCGACCGCACGAAGGTGAAGCCGGGCGACGCAAAATATGTACCCACAGCCGGTGAGACCGACAAGGACGGCAACCCCGTATGGAGTACCAACGACCGCACCGTCATCGGCAACGCCACACCTAAGTTCACCGGTAGCTTGAACAACACCTTCACCTACAAAGGCTTCGACCTTTCGGTATTCATGACATTCGTGGTAGGCAACGACGTGTTCAACATGAGCACACAGCGCTTCATCGGCCCGTACCTCTCCAACCAGAACTCACTGGAGAAGATGGCCAACCGCTTCACGCTCATCGACCCCGCAACGGGTAAGGAGACCACCAACCTGGCACGTCTGGCAGCCATCAACCCCGGACAGTACAGCGGCGACATGATGTGGAACATCTCAGAGAACAACAAGTATGCCATAAGCGACCACAGCAGCTACTACATCGAGGACGGCTCGTATCTGCGCTTCAGCACCATCACTCTGGGGTACACCCTCCCGAAGCAGCTGATACAGAAGGTCAAGCTCAACAACGCCCGCATCTACTGCACGCTGAACAACATTGCCACCATCACCGGCTACGACGGTTACGACCCTGAGGTGTCAGCTTCCGGCTCGGCACTCACACCCGGTATCGACAACTCTGCCTACCCGCGTTCGAAGAGCTGGGTTTTGGGCGTAAACTTAACATTCTAACTCAACAAGAACAACAGTCATGAAAAAGATAATATCAACAATAACATTGGCCACGGCAGGACTTCTGGCTTTCACCTCCTGCCAGGACTGGCTCGATATGCCGTCGGAGTCGAAAGCCGACAGCCAGTCGCTTTTCGAGAACATCACACGTGCCGAGCGCACCGTTGTGGGAGCATACGCAAGTCTGCACACTCAGGAACTGGGCTACCAGCTTCTGGAAGGCACCGACGAATCGAGCTCTACGGAGAGCAACTCAAAGTTCAACGTGTCCAACTACGACTACACCGCAACATCATCCATGCTCAGCGGCACCTACAACAGCATGTACAAGGCCATTGAGTACAGCAATGTCTGCATAGCAACCATCCCCGGCATGAGCGTCAGCGCCGCCGATGAAGCCAAGCGCGACATGATTTTGGGCGAGGCTCTGGCCATCCGGGCATACGCCTACTGGAACCTGGTGCGCTTCTTCGGCGATGTGCCACACCCGATGGTGCCCACATCACAGCTCAGCACATTCAGCTCCTCACGCGTAAGCCGCGACATCATCTGGGATGACTGTATAGCCGACCTGCAGAAGGCTGTCGAGTTGCTTCCATGGCAGAGCGAGAATATGGTTGAGACCCCCGAGCGCTTCACCAAGAACGCCGCTTACGGCATCCTTGCCCGCGTAGCCCTATATGCTGCCGGATATTCGCTGCGCTGGGACCTCAACACCGTTCCCTACGACGCCTCTACTGTGCGCATAGCACAGCGCGATGACAAGGCCCGCATCAAGGAACTCTACCAGATAGCCGCCGACGCCTGCAAGGCTGTAATAGACAAAGGCGAGAACGAACTGCTTGACAAGTACGAGGATGTATTCCGCCATCTGGCCACCCAAACCTACGACAAGGAGACCATGTTCCAGTTCGGATGGTACGGCAGCAACGCTCCAGATGTGCGCACGGGCTACGTGAACGGCATACCCACCAACGGCTCCGGCAACACCTTCGGCAAGGGCGGGTCGCAGATGATAGCCATGCCTACACTCTATTTCGAATATGAGGAGGGCGACCAGCGCCGCGACGTTTCCGTCTGCAACTACGGCCTCAACTCCAACGGCAACCTGCAGCTCAACACATACATAGGCAACGGTGTGGGCAAATACCGCATCGACTGGTGCAAGGACAGAGGCGCCTCAGACTCAAGACGAAACATCGACTTCCCCCTGCTGCGCTACAGCGACGTGCTGCTCATGTATGCCGAGGCTCTCAACGAGCTGAACAACGGCGCCAACACAGAGGCCGTGAACGCGCTCAAGGCCGTACGTCTGCGCGCATTCAAGAAAGACGAGAGCAAGATCAAGGACATCCCCACCTCATATCAGGCTTTCAAGGACGAAATAATACTGGAGCGCAAGCTTGAACTCTCCAACGAGTCGCTGCGCAAGAGCGACCTCACCCGCTGGGGAATACTCTACGAGAAGCTCACCGCCGAGAAGGAAAAGCTCTATCAGCTGGCACGCCACGAGGGCAAATACGCCAACGTGTCCATGTACCGCGCATTCAAGCCTGCAACGGCCGTATTCCAGAATCCTATGGTTGCCATGGAATATGACGAATGTGCTTACGGCAGCGAGGACGCTTTCTTCGCAAAGTACCATCTCACCGAGAACGAGATTGCCACCCTGAAGATTCAGAACGATGGTGTGAAGGGCGGATTCGTGGAGAAGAAGCTCTTTGAAGACGAAAACGGCAACCTCTACACCACAAAGGTTGACGGCTCCAAGGAAGTTACCTACACAGTGGTCAACATGTATGGCTGCCACACCATGAAGAACAAGGGCGGGCTCTCGGTTGATGAGGTTGAGGGCATCAGCAACGTCAACAAGTTCATCACAAACATGTTCTACGGTTTGAAGAAGAATATGGTGGAGATTCTCCCCTTCAGCACCACTGCCATCATCGATGTCAACCCCGGCTTGACCAACCAACAGCATCCTTGCTACTAATCGGGCATAAGGATAATATCCCAACAAGAAAGGAGGTAAACGCCTGTAACGGGCGTTTACCTCCTTTCTTGTTGGGTATTATTTGATATTATTGCTGTCAGGTAAAAGCGTTTATGAAAACAGCGCAAGGAACAACAACAGAAAGATGCCACAGAGACTATACTTCTGCCGCAACAAGTCAATTTTAAGACTTATTCAACTTCCACTATTTTCCATTCCCCTATAGTTCGCTTGGCACTATCATCTCCGCCTCCTTGTCACGCCCATAAATTCGCTCATACTGCACAAGTTTGAGATTCAGTTCGCTCAACAAACTCTTGGTATCCACATGTTTGGCTGTGCTCATATCGAAATGCAGGACAGGATGCTTTTTCCAATCCTTCTCGTAATCGCCCAGTGCCAAACCATCGAAGTGATCTTTTCTCCCCTCATAATAAGCATAGAGAGAGTAGATACAAAGAAAATATCATAACACTATTTGCCTGCGGACGTGAAAAGACTGCCAACGGCGTTCAGCAACCGGGCTACCGTTTCGCGGTCGGGTACGGGTATGCGGATATGCGTCTCGCCTGTCTCTTTATTCTCTTCTATCAGACTGTCCATCAGCTCTTTGGTAGCTTCGGGCGATTTCAACGTCTCGGCAAGACCGCTTATGAACGAGACACCTTGTTCCACGAGTTTTCTCGCTTCTGCACGGCCGGCCGGCAGCCCGGCAACGTCCGTATGCCCGATGGAGCCAGTCTGCCCGATGAAATCCGTTCCGGCAGGCAGCGATGCCGGTGTTTCCCACTTCCCGTCCGCCGGCATCGTTTCATCTGTCTCTGTCCGGAGGCTTTCGTCCTCCATGTCAGAGCCGGCGTGCGGTTCGCGGGCGACCGTCATCTCTTCGTCGCTCTTATCTATCGGCTGCTCTTCGCTTGGTGTGTCCGGCCGGCTGTTCATCGTGTCATTCAGTTCCTCCATCATCTTCTTGAACTTGCTGTCGGTGGCGAATATCGTATCTTCGCCACCGTCAAGAACACCTTCAAAAAGCGAGGTTTTGAATCGCAGTTTGCCGAGCATCTCCTCTTCAAAGGTATTTGCGGAAACGATGTTGATGACCTGAATGTTC
Source organism: uncultured Prevotella sp. (assembly GCF_900549175.1). Taxonomy (GTDB): domain Bacteria; phylum Bacteroidota; class Bacteroidia; order Bacteroidales; family Bacteroidaceae; genus Prevotella. Next base: position 8,652 of record NZ_URNN01000113.1, read on the forward strand.
TTCTGCTGGCCGAGACGGTATATGCGGGCTATGCGCTGTTCGTGAACGGCCGGATTCCACGGCAGATCCATGTTGATGATTATCGAAGCGGCTTGCAGATTGAGACCTGTGCTCCCCGCATCTGTGGAGAGAAACACACGGCTGTCGGGGTCGTTCGTGAAGTTGTCCACCAAATCCTTGCGGGCTTTCGAAGGCACTCCCCCGTGAAGATATTCGTAGCCGATGCCCTTGGCATCCATCTCCTTGGCAATCAGTCTGGTCATGCGCTCCCATTGACTGAATATCACAATCTTGTCGCTACCGCTGTCTGCCACATTGGTAATAATGTTGATGACCTCATCTATCTTGGTGTCGTAGCGGGTCTTTTGGTCGAGTATGTATGTGCTGTCACACACCATGCGCATCTGCGACAGAAAGAGAATGAGCCTGTTGCGGTCTGTCTCGGACAGGAAGTGCATGCGTTCCCATTTGCGCAAAATCTGTGAAACCTGATAGCGGTATTCATCGTGCAGCTCCATCTGCTCCTTGGTCATTGGCACCATGAGGTTCTTGTCCTGACGTGCCGGCATCTGGAGTCTGACGGCACTCTTCTTCCGTCGGATGAGATAAGGGGCAATGCGTCTGCCTATCTCATTCAAATTGCGGTAGCCGATGGTGGCTCCCTTGTCATCGGTGATGATGTACCTGTCCCGGAATTGATAATACGGTGCCAGGCAGAAGTTGTCCACAAGTTCCATGACAGAATAAAGCTCCTCCAGACGGTTTTCCAACGGTGTGCCGGAAAGAACCACGGCATATTCCGACTCTATCTTTCGGGCGGCAATGGAAATCTGCGTGTTCCAGTTCTTCAACCGTTGCACCTCGTCGATGATAAGCATATCGGTGTTTATTCTCCCCAAAATACGGATGTCGTTGCTTATCGCATTGTATGAGACTATCTTGTAAGGTTCAGGGCGATTGTATTGCTCGCGGCGTTTGAGATGGTTGCCTTCCACAACGTGCACCTGCTGTGCCGTGAAACGTTCAATCTCACGTTTCCACTGATACTTCAATGATGTCGGACACAATATCAATACCGATATCACAAGCCCCTTGCCGCGAAGCAGTTCGGCCGTGCCTATTGCCTGTATGGTCTTGCCGAGACCCATCTCGTCAGCAATGATTGCGCGTCCGGCCTTGGCGGCAAAGCGTATGCCCTCTACCTGATAGGCATAGAGGTCGGTACGCAGCAGATGCTTGAAGTCTTCGTCCGTCAATGTGTCCACCCACTGCTCGCGGAATCTGCGGTCCCGTCCCTCCAATACAAACTGCAGGGCATCGTTATAGCACCGGAATGTGTCGCTGACAGAACGGGCTTCTTTCAAAAATTCATCGAAGGAATCGGCAGCTTCCGGGCGGAGGGTATTATTATCATCAAAATAGCGGGAAGCCAACGCTTTGAATGTTTCTTCGTTGTCACTGCCTATACGGATACGTACGCAACGGTCTTCACTGTAGTCCAAGTAGACAGACGTGTAAGACGGAATCTCCCGCCTGACATGGTGACGCTTGCCAAACCATGACTTGACGGCCTCGATATGTTTGCATGTGCCCAAACGTGAGGTCTTAAAATCGGGGCAGGAACAATAGTTCCACGGGCTTTTTGCCCCACGGTATACGACTTTGTATTCACGGCGTGTCTTCGGATTAAGCACCCGGTATTCTCCGGGAGCATTTGTCTCGTCCACGCAGCTGATGGAAAGTTTCTCCTCTCTGGCCACTTGTTTCCTCAACAAGATCTGCCATGTCTTGATGTCAAGCCCTTCCGGTTTGTATTGAAACGGTATCTTCTTCTGCTTGTTCTTCTTGTTTTTGGATTTTTGTGAAGTGTCCTTGTTCTGTTTTGATGCAGTGTCCTTGCCCTGTCTTGAATTATTCATTGATACATTCTTTTGTCATAGATTGCAAAAATAAACAATTTTGGCGATACGGGGAACGTTTTGGAGCGAAAAGTTAATTAATGAGGACAATTTAACACACAACATTCCTTGTCGCGCACTTTATCAAAGTAAAACAATACGGGAAAAGTTATGAGGTAAGGTCTCTTTTATTATTCATAGTACTCGATTTTTCTAACCTCTGTAAGTAAATGACATTCATAAGATAATTGTTTTTGTGTCCAATTGCCAAAAGAGTCATATCCATCATAATTTGTTATTTTGCTCTTTCCCCGCTGACAACTGCTTATACAATCACCATATTCATTATATTTGTAAGTAGTGATTTCGGTATTGTCTTCGTCATAGTCAACCTCTTCTATCACCTTGCTATTACTATCATATTTATATGCTGTATGCTTTCTGATATTTCCGTGGTTCCCATATGATATTTCTTCCTTAACAATATCATCTACGCCATCAACCGCCGCAAACCATATTGGCATAGTTGGTCCATAACAAATTATATTGCATAATTTGTCATTTGCATAGACTAAATCTGTTTTGGTCCAAATAGAACTGTCTGATTTTAAATATGCTACATACTCATCGATTTCTCCGTTTTTAAGGTATGTATATTCATAGTTTATGATGGTTGTATCTACTGGTCCACAATGGGAGTATTGTGCCAAATCCCCTTCTTTATTATATTTGTAATTCTGTGCACTTATTATATGGTTGTCTTTTTTAGAATATAGTGTACAGCGGAGTCGTTTCATACCAGTTTTATCATACTGTGCTATTTCATACTCCCCATCGTTGTTTTTATTAAAGAAATCTTCTCTCCTTATAATATTGCCTTGGATATTGTATTCACAGACAGACTCCGTCACATGCATTTCCCCTGATATAGAGTCAAAGTTGTGGATTGTAATTCTCATACTTTTTACGGGACCTTTCAGCCCATCCTTCTTCACATCAACTTTATTGAGACAAAGCGGAAGATTCTCAATTTGTGCATTCAGTGTTGTAGAAACAAATGCAAGAAAAAGAGCCATTAAACATTTCATAATCTTACACCCTTATTCGTGTCGGGCACAACGTCTAAACGGTTATTTGAATATTTATTGATAACTATACACATAAGAAGTAACCATCACTACGGGTATAAAAACAGTCTCATGTCTTGTTCTTTACAAAAATTTTATATCCAAGCCAACAATGCGCTGATGATTATAAATACTCCTATCAACTTGATTATTGTGGCAATTATTCCACTCAAGCCGAGCCAAACCGGCACTTTGTCTATCAGCAACCATCCAATGAGAATACGGATTGCAGTACTGATTAATGCGTTTACTATCATAATTTTCAATATTTTTCGGTGTAGTT
>NZ_URNN01000114.1 GCF_900549175.1 uncultured Prevotella sp.
CTCCTTGTCCGTGAACACGCGAGTCATCTGACGAGCGCGGTCGGGACGGAAGTTGAAGAAGATGGCCGCGTCGCCCTCGTGGATGCCCTCGTTGTGGGCCGCGAAAGGCTCGACGAACTCGTCGCCGCGCGGATCCTTCTCGTAGTAGGCCTTGATACCGGCAACGGGGTCGGTATCGGCATCGGACGCGTTGACCATGACGTCGTAGGCGCGCTGGATGCGCTCCCAACGGTTGTCGCGGTCCATGGCCCAATAGCGGCCCGAAACGGTGGCAACGCGAGCGTCGCAACCGGTCTCCTCGGAGATCTTAGCCAGGAAAGCGCAGAACTCGCTCATGTAGCCGGCACCGGACTGCGGGTCGACGTCGCGGCCATCCATGAAGGCGTGGACGCGAACGGTCTTGACGCCATGCTGGGCAGCCATCTTGACCAGAGCCTCGACGTGGTTCATGTGAGAATGAACACCGCCAGGGCTCATAAGGCCCATGAGATGCAGGGTCTTGCCTTCGGCCTTGACGTCGTCCATAGCTTTGACGAAGACCTCGTTCTTGGCGATGGAGCCGTCCTTGATGGCATTGTTGATGCGCGAAAGCTCCTGGAACACGATGCGGCCGGCACCGATGTTGAGGTGGCCTACCTCGGAGTTGCCCATCTGACCGTCGGGAAGGCCCACGTCCTCGCCCGAAGCACCGAGCGTGGTGTGAGGATACTTCTCGTACAGGCTATCAAGGAAGGGCGTCTTGGCAGCGGCGACGGCGTTCTCGCCATCAGCCGGAGCAAGGCCGCAGCCATCCATGATGATCAGGAGTGCAGGAAGATGACGCTGTGCCATATGTCCTACTCGCCTGCCTTGACGACCATAGAGGCGAAGTCGGCAGCCTTGAGCGAAGCGCCGCCCACGAGGGCGCCGTCAACGTCGGGCTTGGCGACGAGCTCAGCGATGTTGCCGGGCTTAGCGGAACCACCGTACAGGACGCGGATACCGTTGGCGAGCTCCTCGCCAAACATCTCCTTGAGGGTCTCACGGATAGCGCCGCAGACCTCCTGGGCGTCCTCAGCGGTAGCGGTCTTTCCGGTGCCGATGGCCCAGATGGGCTCGTAGGCGACGACGACCTGCTTGGGGCAGGTGATCTCAAGACCAGCAAGGCCAGCCTTGACCTGGTTCACGACGTGCTCGACATAGGTACCAGCCTCGCGGACCTCGAGGGACTCGCCGCAGCAGAAGACGGGAACAAGACCGGCGGCAACGAGGGCCTTGGCCTTCTTGTTCTGGTCCTCGTCGGTCTCGTGGAAGTAGTCGCGACGCTCGGAGTGACCGATGATGCAGTAGGTGCAGCCAGCGGACTTGAGCATGTCGCAAGAGGACTCACCGGTGAAGGCACCCTTGGCCTCCCAGTACACGTTCTGTGCACCGAGGGCGATGGGGGCAGCCTGAATGCGGTCATGAACCGTGGTGATGTCAATGGTCGGAGGGCAGACGAGCACCTCGACGCCAGCCGGAACCTCGGGCAGAGCCTGAGCCAGCTCGTCGGCGAGCTTGGCGGCCTCAGCGACGTCGTTGTTCATCTTCCAGTTACCAGCGATAAGAAGGGTGCGATTAGGCATCGAGAAGCGCCTCCACTCCGGGCAGGGCCTTACCCTCGACGAGCTCCATGGAAGCGCCACCACCGGTGGAGATCCAGCTCATCTTGTCGGCCAGGTTGAACTTGTTGACAGCTGCGACAGAGTCGCCACCGCCGATGATCGAGGTGCAGTCGGCCTCGGCAACGGCCTCGGCTATGCCATGATTCTGGTTGTGGTGGGTGCAGTGCGCGAGGTGTTCGGCCGCGGCAGCCTCCTCGGATTTCAGATTATTCCGCAGGGAGTTTACGATGCCGGCTACCTCAACAACGGAATGATGGCCATGCCGGCCATGGCATTGATTCTCGTGGGATGTGTTATTTGGATTCACAGAGCTTATTTTTATAAGGAGAAATAAATTATGGAACATTTGGTAAGTTTGTTTTTCAGGTCCATCTTTGTGGACAATATGATATTCGCGTTCTTTCTCGGAATGTGCTCTTTCCTTGCCGTTTCAAAGAACGTGAAGACCTCGTTCGGCCTCGGGTGTGCCGTTACGTTCGTGCTGCTTGTCACCGTACCGGTAGACTATCTGCTGCTCACCAAGGTGCTCGGCCCCGACTGTCTGCTGCCGGGAGTCGACCTCTCTTATCTGAGTTTCATCCTCTTCATAGCGGTAATAGCCGGCATCGTGCAGCTCGTGGAGATGATAGTGGAGAAGTATTCGCCGTCGCTTTACGCGTCGCTCGGCATATTCCTGCCGCTGATAGCCGTCAACTGCGCCATCATGGGTGCATCGCTTTTCATGCAGCAGCGCATCAATCTCGACCCTGCCAACACGCAGTACATCGGCAGCGTGCTCGATTCTGTGGTCTATGCCGTGGGCAGCGGCATAGGCTGGACCCTGGCCATTGTCGCCATGGGAGCCATACGCGAGAAGATGCAGTACAGTGACGTGCCGAAACCGCTGCAGGGACTGGGCATCACTTTCATCACCGTAGGACTGATGGCCATGGCAATGATGTGTTTTTCAGGTCTGAACATTTAGAACAGTAAGTAGAAGATATTATGATAGAATTTATATTAGCGAGTATAGGAGCTTTTCTTGCAACGATTCTCCTGCTGGTCATCATACTGGTTACGGCAAAGAAATATCTGTCGCCGAGCGGCAATGTGACGATCACCATCAACGGCGACAAGAAGATATCTGTGGGGCAGGGCAGCAGCCTTATGGCCACACTCAACGAAAACGGCATCTATCTGCCCTCGGCCTGCGGCGGAAAATCGTCGTGCGGACAGTGCAAGGTGCAGGTGCTTGAGGGTGGCGGTGAGATTCTCGACTCGGAGAAACCGCACTTCACGCGCAAGCAGATAAAGGAGCATTGGCGCCTCGGATGCCAGTGCAAGGTGAAGGGCGACCTGAAGATAGCCGTGCCGGAGAGCGTCATGGGAGTGAAGGAATACGAGTGTACCGTCATATCCAACAAGAACGTTGCCACGTTTATCAAGGAGTTCAAGGTGCAGCTGCCGAAGGGAGCTCACATGGATTTCCTGCCGGGTTCTTACGCCCAGATAAAGATACCGGCCTTCTCCATGGACTACGACAAGGACATAGACAAGTCGCTCATCGGCGACGAATATCTGCCGGCATGGGAGAAGTTCGGACTGTTCCCTCTCAAGTGTGTCAACCCAACACCCACAATCCGTGCCTACTCCATGGCCAACTATCCGGCCGAGGGCGACGTGTTCATGCTTACGGTGCGTATAGCCACGCCGCCGTTCAAGGCCGACCGCTCCGGATTCATGGATGTCAATCCCGGTATAGCATCAAGTTACATATTCACTCTGAAGCCGGGCGACAAGGTCATCATGAGCGGTCCTTACGGCGACTTCCATCCCCATTTCGACTCAAAGCGCGAAATGATATGGGTGGGCGGTGGCGCCGGCATGGCTCCGTTGCGTGCCCAGATAATGCACATGACCAAGACGCAGCACACCACCGACCGCGAAATGCACTACTTCTATGGTGCCCGCGCACTCAACGAGGTGTTCTATCTCGACGACTTCCTCGGTCTGGAAAAGGAGTTCTCCAACTTCCATTTCCATCTCGCCCTCGACCGTCCGGACCCCGCAGCCGATGCCGCAGGGGTGAAATATACGGCCGGATTCGTTCATCAGGTGATGTACGAGACATATCTTAAGGACCATGAGGCACCGGAAGATATCGAATACTACATGTGCGGTCCCGGCCCGATGTCGAACGCCGTGGTCAAGATGCTCGACGGGCTCGGTGTTGAACCGGAGTCAATCATGTACGATAACTTCGGCGGATAGGGGCTTTTGAATTGAGAATTGAAGATTGAGCATGAGACTGTTTCAATATTCGATTCTTCCAATCTGTAGGGACATATTCTTGTATTTGTCCGTTTGTAACGTGTTGATATACAACGGCTGTTTTGCGGACAAATACAAGAATATGTCCCTACTGTGTGCATGAACCTTATTTTGACACGCCCTCATTTTCAGTTTTCAACAGCCAACTCTCGCAAAACGGCCGCTTTTGGAATGCGAAAGTGCCGCTTTCGGGCTGCAAAAGCGCCACTTTGGGAACGCAAAAGCGCCACTTTCGCATTGCGAAACGGCCGCTTTTGAAATGTTCTCTACAGCCCCGTCTTACGGTGTGTTGGAGTAAGCGTAAATGGTATTTTCGTGTCTTAATGTTTGTTTAAAGGCATGAATACAATAAAAAATATACTTTTTGCTGCATTTGTGTTACATTTGCTTTAAATCCCCAATTATTTGATTTACGTCAATAAAACGGGCTGTGTGCGCAAACAGTGGGCGAAAAAGCTTTGCCGAATCATTAAACCTGCTTACCTTTGCAACGTCAAAAAGACAAAAGGATAACACATTCAGTATTTAAGTTTTAAAGTAAAAAGAAAGGGTAACGAAAATGAAAAGATTGTTTTTAGTGGTTGTGGCAGTGCTGAGCATGACTACAACATTTGCAGAAAATGAGAACACAAAGAGCACAAGCGGAGTGAATGTCTACGACATGAACATCAACATACGCCGTCTTGGCGGAGTGCTCGGACTTACGTTCGACCAGATGGAGAGCGTGACAGACATACACCGTACGTTCTGTGGAGAAATGATGGTGGCATCGCAGGCTCACAAAGATGACCGCAAGGCTATCGTGGAGCAGGCCGTGGAGAAGGATCTGAAGTACATGAGCTACATTCTCACTCCGACCCAGTTTGCCAAGTACAAGATGCTGCTTGATACAACTCTCAGCAACCGCGGACTGAAATAAGGGCTTTCTGAGCAACAGATAAGAAGCGGGCTTCGTCCGGTCATCGTATGACTTGTGGCGCAGCCCGCTTTTCTTTTCTCTTTTTTATCCGTCAATTTTCCCTAAATGTTTTGTCTGTCTCGCTTTTTTTTATTTCTTTTGCATGTCGGTTATACGGTGATGCACCCGGGCGGCGGGCTTTTTCGTACGGCGTATGGTGCACGGAAACCGGCATGACGAGATTCAGGGAATAATAAAAAAACATGGTGACAATGAAAAGAATAAGATTTTTTCTGCTGACGTTGGCCGTTGCAATGTTGGCAAGTTGCGGCACAGTCAATACGGTGCCCATCACGGGGCGCAGGCAGAATCTGCTTGTCAACGACGAGCAGGTGCTCAGCCTGAGCAACCAGCAGTATCAGGAATACATGAAGACGGCGCGCCTTTCCACCGATGCCGCCGCCACGGCAATGGTGAAACGGGTGGGGCAGAGGCTGGCCAACGCCGTGGTGACATATCTCAATGCCAACGGCATGGCGGGCGATGTGTCACAGTATCAGTGGGAGTTCAGCTTGGTGCAGGACAAGAATGTCAATGCCTTCTGCATGCCCGGCGGCAAGATTGTCGTCTACGACGGACTGCTGCCCGTCACCCGCGACGAGGCTTCGCTCGCCATTGTGCTCGGCCATGAGATAGCCCATGCCGTGGCCCGTCACTCGGCCGAGCGTTTGAGCAATCAGGTGAAGCAGCAGTACGGCAGCCAGATTCTCGGTACGGTGCTCAGCGGTGCCGGTGCCAGCACGAGTTTGCAGCAGATAGGTTCCACCGTGTTCGGGCTGGGTTCCACTCTCGGTTCGGCGGCCTATTCGCGCAAGCAGGAGAGCGAGGCCGACCATCTCGGCATCATCTTTGCCGCCATGGCAGGCTACGACCCGCAGGTGGCCACGGCCTTTTGGGAGCGTATGGCTTCGGCCACGGGCGGCGGCTCGTCCATCTTCAGCGACCACCCCAGCGATGCCACGCGCATATCGAACATCAGGAAATGGATGCCGGAGGCTCTGAAGTATTACACCGGTGGCGGCACCGTGCCGCAGGGTGGTGCCACGCAGCGTCAGAACAGCATGCCGACAATACATATCTCGAGCAAGAAATGACGGCGGGTGACAGTCAGGTACATACATGCCGTATTTCACAACATACCGTCTCACAGAAGCAAAAAAGTAAGCAAATCGGCCAAAAACATTGCAATTTATTTGCAAGTTTCGCGGAAATGTTATACATTTGCAACCAAATTAACAAAACAACAGATATAATGAAGAAGTTTGACGCATACTTTTACAGCTTTTATTTTTACTTTACAAGGAATTGTGAAGCGGGAAGTTGCGTGTAGATTTCAACTTATGATAAGACAGACATCACAGAGATGAATAAAGTCAAAGTCCCGCTTCACAACCGTTGAGGCGGGATTTTCTTTTTCAGACAGTGACGGCAATGACAGGAAGGAGCGTCCGGAGCAGGCGTAAGGCATGCCGGACAGCCAAGGCAACAATATAAACAGTACGAGACAACAACAAAAGATGAAGAGAATAGCGATACAGGGACTGACAGGATCGTTCCACGACATAGCGGCCAACCAGTATTTCGACGGTGAGCAGGTGCAGCTGATATGCTGCGCCACGTTCGAGGAAGTGTTCGAGAACATACGGCGAGACCCCACCGTCATCGGCATGATGGCCATAGAGAACACCATCGCCGGAAGCCTGCTGCACAACTATGAGCTGCTGCGCGACTCGGGAACGACGGTGGTTGGAGAGCACAAGCTGCACATTTCCCACTGCATCTGCTGTCTGCCCGATGACGGTTGGGACACCATACAGGAGGTGCACTCGCACCCGGTGGCGCTCATGCAGTGCCGCAATTTCCTCTCGGGACACCCGAAGATGAAGGCCGTAGAGAGCGAAGACACCGCCGGCTCGGCCAAGGAGATAGCCGAGGGGCGGCACCACGGATGGGCCGCGATATGCAGCGCGAGTGCCGCACGGCTCTACGGCATGAAGATACTTGAAGACCATATAGAGGACAACAAGCACAACTTCACCCGCTTCCTCGTGGTGTGCAACCCGCGCAAGGCCGACTTCCTGCGCCCGCTCGACCGGACGAACAAGTCGAGCCTCGTCTTCTCACTGCCGCACGAGGAGGGCTCTCTGTCGCAGGTGCTCAGCATACTGTCGTTCTACAAGATAAACATGACGAAGATACAGTCGCTGCCAATCATAGGGCACGAGTGGGAATATATGTTCTACGTGGACGTGACATACGACAACCTGACCCGCTATCGCCAGAGCATCGACGCGATAGCACCGCTTACCAAGGAACTAAAAATATTAGGAGAATATCAGGATGGAAAACAATCAGAATAGCATACAGCCGGCCGAGCGCCTTTCGCTCGTCAGCGAATACTACTTCAGCCGCAAGCTGAAGGAGGTGGCAAGGATGAACGCCGAAGGGCGCGACATAATAAGTCTGGCCATAGGAAGCCCCGACATGCCGCCGTCGGATAAGACCGTCGAGACACTGTGCGACGTGGCGCGCCGCGCCGACAGCCACGGCTACCAGCCCACATCGGGCACGCCTGAGCTGCGCCGCGCCATGGCCGGATTCTACAAACGGTGGTATGGCGTTGAGCTTGACGCCGCCACGGAGATACAGCCGCTCATCGGTTCGAAGGAGGGAATACTGCACGTGACGCTCGCTTTCGTCAATCCCGGCGACGAGGTGCTTGTGCCCAACCCCGGTTACCCCACGTACACGTCGCTCAGCAAGATACTCGGCGCACGCGTGGTCAACTACAACCTGCGTGAGGACAACGGCTGGCAGCCCGACTTCGACGAGCTTGAGCGTATGGACCTGAGCCGCGTACGGCTGATGTGGACCAACTATCCGAACATGCCCACGGGCGGAAACGCGCGCCGCGAGACCTACGAACGGCTCGTGGACTTCGCCCGCCGCCATGGCATCGTCGTGGTGAACGACAATCCCTATTCGTTCATCCTCAACGACAACCCCATGTCGCTGTTCCAGATACCCGGCGCCAAGGACTGCTGCATAGAGTTCAACTCGATGTCGAAGAGCCACAACATGCCCGGATGGCGCGTGGGCATGTGCGCGTCGAACGCCACGTTCATAAGCTGGATACTCAAGATAAAGAGCAACATCGACAGCGGAACGTTCCGCGGACTGCAGCTCGCCGCCGCCGAGGCCTACGCCAATAGCGACGGATGGCACCGCGAGGCCAACATCACCACCTACTCGCGCCGCCGCCGTTACGCCGAGGAGATAATGCGCGTGCTGGGCTGCACGTACGACCCGGCGCAGGTGGGAATGTTCCTTTGGGGCCGCATACCCGACACATACAACAATGCGGAAGACCTCACCGAGCGCATACTCCACGAGGCCCGCGTGTTCATAACGCCCGGCTTCATCTTCGGCAGCAACGGCGAACGCTACATACGCATCTCGCTCTGCGCCAAGGAGGAGAAGCTGGAGGAGGCTCTCGCGAGGATAAAGGCATTGGGATGAAAGCCCCCTCCAACTCCCCCAAGGGGGAGGGCTGCGACAGATTGGTGAAGGGAATTGAAGGATTGATGAAGGGAATTGAAGGATTGATGAAGAGGGATTGACAGATTGGTTATGCCCGAAGGTTTTTCGCAATGTCCCATTTCTCCCATACTCTCCCACAAAAATCCCATAATATCCCATAAAAAAAATCCCATACTCTCCCACAAAAATCTCAAAGAATAAAACAACAAAAGCAATATAAACCAATGGAACTTGAATTAGAGAAACTCCAACTGCCGAGCGACAACGAGCGCCCGTGCGTGATAGCGGGCCCCTGCTCGGCCGAGACAGAAGAGCAAGTGATGACAACGGCACGGCAGCTGGCCGCCAAGGGCTGCCACATTTTCCGTGCCGGAGTGTGGAAGCCCCGCACCAAGCCGGGCGGATTTGAGGGCAACGGCGAGACGGCACTGCCGTGGATGGCCCGCGTTAAGAAGGAGACGGGCATGCTCATAGCCACCGAGGTGGCCACGCCCGAGCACGTGGAGCTGGCCATGAAATACGGCATCGACATACTGTGGGTGGGCGCACGCACATCGGCCAACCCCTTCGCCATGCAGGCTCTGGCCGACTCGCTGAAGGGAGCCGACGTGCCCGTGCTCGTGAAGAACCCCGTCAACCCCGACCTCGAACTCTGGATAGGGGCCATGGAGCGCATCAACCAGGCCGGCATAAAGCGTCTCGGAGCCATCCACCGCGGCTTTTCGAGCTACGACAAGAAGATTTACCGCAACCTGCCCATGTGGCAGATACCCATCGAGCTGCACCGCCGCATACCCTCGCTGCCCATCTTCTGCGACCCGAGCCACATCGGAGGCAGCCGCGAACTGGTGGCCCCGCTCTGCCAGCAGGCCATGGACCTCGGCTTTGACGGGCTCATCGTAGAGAGTCACTGCGCCCCCGACTGCGCGTGGAGCGACGCCAAGCAGCAGGTTACGCCCGACGTGCTCGACTACATACTGAGCCTGCTCGTGGTGCGTGACAAGGCCGTCACGACCGAAGGCATCGTGCAGCTGCGCAAGCAGATTGACGAACTGGACAACCAGCTGATGGAACTTCTGGCCAAGCGCATGCGCGTCTGCCGCGAGATAGGCCAGTACAAGAAAGAGCACAACATGACCGTTCTGCAGACAACGCGCTACAACGAGATACTCGACAAGCGCGGGGCGCAGGGCTCTCTCTGCGGTATGGACGCCGATTTCGTCAAGCGCGTGTTCGAAGAGATACACGAAGAGTCGGTGCGTCAGCAGATTGAGATAATAAACAAGTGAAGAGCTTTTTAGAGTTCAGAGTGATGAGTGAAGAGGTGTGATTACTTTCAGGACTCACTGATTACTTTCAGGACTCACTGATTACTTTCAGGACTCACTAATTACTTTCTGGACTCACCATAAAGAGGTAATCATACCTCTTCACTCATCACTCTTAACTCTGAACTGAAAGAGAGTTCTTCACTTAAAATTAAGTATACAATGAGAATATTAGTATTGGGAGCGGGCAAGATGGGCAGTTTCTTCCTCGACCTGCTCAGCTTCGACCACGAGACGGCCGTATTTGAGAAAGACCCGAAGCGCATGCGCTTCACGTACAACTGCCGGCGCATGACCGCGCTTGACGAGATAAGGGACTTCCGGCCCGAGCTTGTAATCAACGCCGTGACCGTGAAGTACACCATCGCCGCGTTTCAGGAGGTGATGCCATGCCTGCCCGCCGACTGCATCATCAGCGACATAGCGTCGGTGAAGACGGGGCTGAAGGAGTTTTACGAGCAGAGCGGCCACCGCTACGTGTCCACCCATCCGATGTTCGGACCCACCTTCGCCAACCTGCAGCAGCTGAGCGAGGAGAACGCCATCATCATCAGCGAGGGCGACTATATGGGCCGCATCTTCTTCAAAGACCTCTACGCCCGGTTGGGACTCAACATCTATGAGTATACGTTCGACGAGCACGACCGCACCGTGGCCTACTCTCTGAGCATACCGTTCGTGAGCACCTTCGTCTTCGCGGCGGTGATGAAGCATCAGGATGCGCCGGGCACCACGTTCAAGCGCCACATGAAGATAGCCCGCGGCGTGCTCGGCGAGGACGACTACCTGCTGCAGGAGATACTCTTCAACCCCTATACCGGCGGACAGGTGGAGCAGATACGCCGCGAGCTGAAGGAGCTGCTGGCCATCATCGAGGGCAGGGACCAGAAGGGGATGAAGGCCTATCTTGAGAAGATAAGACGCAATGTGGAAGCCAACCAATAAGATGCCCGGGAGCGGCGCCAGTGCAGCCCCCGGCGCGGGGCGCGGGCTGCTGCCCCATCTGGTGGCCTTTCTCACCGTGGCCGTATGGGGCACCACCTTTGTGTGGACCAAGCTGCTCATCGGTGCCGGCATATCCCCCGCACAGATATTCACGCTACGCTTCGCCACAGCCTATGTGCTGCTGCTCGCCTTCTCGCTCACGGCGGGGCGTAAGGGCCACCGCTGGCTGGCCGGCAGTGTGCGCGACGAACTGCTGATGGCGGCGCTCGGCGTTACGGGCGGCTCGCTCTATTTCCTTACAGAGAACGAGGCGCTGCGCTTCACCACCGCCACCAACACGTCGCTCATAGTCTGTTCGTGCCCGCTCTTTGCCGCACTGCTCATCCGCCTGTGCTACCGCGCGGAGCGTTTGGGGCGCCGGCAGATGGCGGGGTCGGCCGTGGCGTTCGGCGGCATGGCAGTGGTGGTGCTCAACGGACGCTTCGTGCTCAACCTCTCGCCCCTCGGCGACGCGCTCGCCTTTACGGCCTGCATCTGCTGGGCGGTATATTCGCTGCTGATGAAGAGTGTCGGCGGGCGTTACTCCACGATGTTCGTCACGCGCAAGGTGTTCTTCTACGGCGTGGTCACCATACTGCCTTATTACGCCCTTGTGCCCGGTCTGCCTCCCGCCGGTGTGCTCCTGCGCCCGCAGGTGCTGGCCAATCTGCTCTTCCTCGGCTGTGTCGCGTCGATGGTGTGCTTCCTCACGTGGAACTGGTGCATGGCCCGTCTCGGGGCCGTGCGTGCCACCAACTGGGTCTACTTCAATCCCGTCACCACGATGGTTTTTGCATGGTGGCTGCTCGGCGAGGTGATAACGCCGTGGTTTCTGCTGGGTTCGGCGATGATACTTGCCGGCATGTATATGGCCGACAGCTCGCGCCATTCCGCCGGATGACGGCGCAGTCGGGTGGGACGGTGTAAGCAATATTCTGAAAAAAAGAGGGTGTATCAAAATAAGGTTCACGCAATTTGTAGGGACATATTCTTGTATTTGTCCGTTCGTAACGTATTGATATTCAATATTTA
>NZ_URNN01000115.1 GCF_900549175.1 uncultured Prevotella sp.
GCAGACTCGGGGCACCAAAACGGTGTGACAACAGGGACGAAAAGGCATTTCCGCCACTCTATTTCGAGAAAAAAGAAATGTTAAATTTTGAGAATTATTCTGACAGAAAGACATAAAAAAGACGCCCCGTCTTTTCATAGGCATTGCCTCGGAGAAACGCCGAACTTGTTCTTAAACGCTACGGAGAAATGCTGGGAGTTGTAGAATCCTACAGACATTGCCACCTGCTGCACGTTCATAGTGTTGTCCGGAGCGACGAGTATGTCGTAAGCCCGCTGCAGCCTGATGTTACGGACGTATGCGGCAGGGGACTCCCCTGTCAGCATCTTAACCCGCTTGTGAAACGGTGTCTTGCTCATTCCGAACAACGAGCTCAGTGTATCTACGTCGAGCATGGCGTCGCCGAGCCTCTCCATTATTATGTTGTCCAACTGTTTAAGGAACATTCTGTCCTTTTCTTCAGTGATGAGTTTAGGCATGCCTGCCGGCTTTCCGGCCATCTGTTTGTCAGTGGACGGCCTGACATCGGCGGTGTTTTCGCGTGTCCTGTTCAGGAGGTTCACACATTGGGCCACCAGCACCTCGGTGTTGAAAGGCTTGCCGATGAATGCGCTGACACCTTCATCCAAAGCCTTTGCACGCTCCTCATCAGTCTCCATAGCTGTCAGCATGATTATTGGTATACGGGAGCAACGGTCATCCTGCCGCATTTTCCTTACCAGCTCATAACCGTTCATGCGCGGCATCATCACATCAGTCAGCAACAGCCGGTAGTCTGCCGGCCCTTGCAGCCTCTCCCATGCCTCCACGCCGTCGTGAGCCACGTCGACTATGAAATATCGTCCCAGCACGCTGCGCAGCAGCAAGGCTACGTCGGTGTCATCTTCCGCCACGAGCACCCTCACGTCGTTCATCGGCGGCGGGGCCACTTCCTGATAGCGCGTGGCCGTTTCCTGCGTTACCGCTCCGCCGTCAATCAGGACGGACGTCTCCCTCATGAAGTCCTTCTCCGCATACGAGCTTCTGTCCACTGGCAGCGACACGGTGAAGATGCAGCCGCCTTCGGGATTGTCCTCGTGGGTGATTGTGCCGTGGTGCGTGCGCACGAGTTCCCATGTAAGATTGAGCCCGATGCCGATGCTGTCGGCCGAAACCTTTCCTGTGACGAAGCGCGAGAACAGCTCTTTCTTCTTCTCCGGCGATATGCCCACACCGGTGTCCGTCACCACCAGTCTGAGTGTCTCCCTGTCGTGCTTTACGGCCAGTGTCACGGTGCCGCCGTTGGGTGTGTACTTAAAGGCATTTGACAGCAAGTTATGGACAATCTTGTCGAGCGAACTGCGGTCGGCAAACACCATCATCGTCTTTTCCTGTGTCACGAACGACCTGCTGATATGCTTCTCTTCCGCCACGTCCGCGAAGGTCTCCCATATATCTCTCACAAAACCTACAATCTCAGTTTCCTGAAGAGCCAGCGAAAGTTTTCCGTTTTGCATCTTCCTGAACTCCAGCAACTGGTTGATGAGCCGCGACATGCGCCCAACGCTTCTCTGGATGTTAGACAACGGCATCTTCATGTCTCCGGGCACTTCATGCGCCCTCATGCGTTCCATAGCTCCCTTTATTATGGTCAGCGGCGTACGGAACTCATGGGATATGTTGGTGAAGAACCGCAGCTTGTATTCCGTCAGTTGCCTTTCCACCTCGACATCCCTGCGCAGACGGTACATCGTCCGGGCGTTCCTGTAGACGATAAGGCCGATGACCGCAGTTGCAGCGGCATAAAGCGCCATCGCCCACCACGTGGCCCAAAACGGTGGCTGTACAGTGACAGTCAGCAACTGCTTGTCCGTTATCCATTCGCCGCCCCGCTGACGGTGTCTCACCTGAAAGACATATCTGCCGGGCTTCAGGTCGCGGAACGTCACGAAGTTATATTCCGACGGCGTACTCCATGTCTCGTCCAACCCCACCAGCCTGTATGAATAGTCCGTCCGCATCCTGTCACCGTATGAGAAATCGGAGAAGAATAGCGTTATAGAATTCTGGTTGTGCTTCAGTGTCACTTCCCTTGCGTCGCTTATATTGCCGTCGAAAGGACAGTCTTCGGTCATCTCATACGCCTGTATGCCGTTGACGGTCATGCCTGTGATACAGACCGGCAAGTTTGTTCCCCCTGTCTGTCTGGGAGAAGCTCCCCGGGTGTCCACCATCACGATTCCGTCTAACGAGCCCAATGCGGTCCTTCCGTCAGCAAGCCCGGCTATGCAGCGTTCGTTGTAGAAGTTCCGTCTCATATCATTGTCGAAATAAACGGTTCTCAACACGTCATTTCCCCCGGCATCAATGAAGGCGCAGCCATCTTCGGTTGTTATACAGATTGCTCCGTCTTTTGTCTCCGCAATGCCCTGTACCACGTTGTTCGGCAGTCCGTCGGCAGTGGTCAAAATTCTGAAACGTCTTTCTTCCCGACTGTCAAGACTGCCGATCATCAGCCCCCTGTTCTCCGTGCCAATCCACATCCTGTGCCGTGAGTCCTCAAACGCCGTACGGGCAGGTATGGAAGTCACCTTCGTTATCCTGCTCCTGTCGTCCGACAGCTCGTCGGGTCTGAAGACATAGAGGCCGGTGTTCGCGCAAAGCCAAACCGCACCATTGCTGTCTTCATACATGAAACGGGGCGCAATGCCGCTTATCACTGTCCGCTCCGTCACCGTTCCGCTGCCGTATTTCAGAATCTTCAGGTCGTTGGTGATGCCACAGGTCCACATCCGCCCGCGGCTGTCACGGTAGATGCAGTCGACCCTGCCGTCGGAAAACCACCGGCCTTCAATCAGCACACCGTGCTGCCTCGCTCCCAACCAAAGCCTACCCTCAGCGTCACGGCAGGCAGACAGATAGTTCTCGTCCGGCACCTTCAACGGTGTGAACGTACTCATCGCCCCATCAGCCAGCATGACGCTTCCCGTGTTGTTGGCTATCAGGTATGTGCCGTCCTCCTGCTTCTGCATCATCCTGACATTGCTGTACGTCGGCGAATGTCTCTCTCCGTCGAGGAACGTCACACTGACCATCTGCTGTTCACATCTCAGCCGGACGATGCCGTAGTGCTCCTGCGACACCCAGATGTCGCCGTTGCGGTCTTCATGAATGGCAACAATCATGTCGTAGTCGAGCACGCTGTTATTGTCAGCGGCACGCAAGTGTCTCACAGTCGTTGTCTTCTTATCGTAAATGAACACTCCGTTACCGTTGACCGATGCCCATATCCGTCCTTTCCTGTCGGTGACAACAAAGACTTTCAGCGAGTTCACCAGTGCCGCAACCCTATTGTCATAAACATTGAAGCTGTGGGTCCGACCGGTGGCGCGCTCACGGTAGACCACCATACCGTCGCTGACCTTATACCTGTTGCCCCTGTTGTCCGTCATCCAACCGTCAGCGTCTTTCCTCGTGGTCCGGCTCTTTGCCTGATAGTGGCGGAAGACGCTGTCACCCAACAGCCTGTATGAATATCCGTCATACTGCCAGGTGTAATACTTTGACGTGAGATAGAGAAAGCCTTTTTCATCGCTGTCGATATATCTGATGTCGTTATCCGGCAGCCCGTTTGTCGTGGAAAGGTGGTAGGCCGTTATCTCTTCCGCCGCGAAAGAGATAACGGACGTCAGCAATACGATGGTAAGCAAAAACAGTTTCCGCATAGTGCAATCGGTGTTGATTATGCGGCAAAGATAACATTAATTCCGTTGATACACATGAAATCAAACAAAAAAGCGCAAAAACAAACAAAAAGGGAGGTTCTTCGATATAATTTTGCAGCAGAAATCAAACAAAATCAACTTTATACCTAATTTAAAATTATCAAAAAAAATGATTAAACATCTATCTACAACAATCCTATTCCTGACATTCAGTCTGGTGTCTCTTGCTGTCACGCGAGGCGACTATGTTTACACTAAGGCAGCCTGCTTCTGCCTTACCGGCGACAATCAGGTAGAGAACGGCATGTTCAGTAAAGGTCTTGGCGGGTGGACAACAGCCGCCGGCAACGCACTTAGCGACAACGACTTCTCCGTTGACAGCGACGGTCCAGACGGCATGAACTGCCTGACAGTGCTGAGATACGGAACCAACAGTGACGGTACAAGCATCCTGAAGACCGTTCCCGTACAGGGAGGAACGACATACGTCATTACATACAAGGCACGTTCATGGGACAGCAGCACGACAAGTGTCAGCGATGAGACAAGCAACTATCAGAATGTGTATTACAATACTGACGGTACCTGCTCGCTCAAGTCCGATGGCTTTGCAGCAATAGCGAAGACCAAAAGTTATTCATCTGACTGGACAGAGATAACCTATAGCTATACCCCTGCGGCAAACGGATATATCGTGATT
The DNA here is from genome assembly GCF_900549175.1 of uncultured Prevotella sp. Classification (GTDB taxonomy): domain Bacteria; phylum Bacteroidota; class Bacteroidia; order Bacteroidales; family Bacteroidaceae; genus Prevotella. The sequence continues at coordinate 4,405 of NZ_URNN01000115.1, forward strand.
AATTTTTCCGGCCTTCAGACAGGAGACTGCTTTACCGACTTCGGAGTGTTTGAAGCATACGAGTGCGGGGATGACCGCAGGTTGTTGAAACTGTATGACATTGCCTGCCGTTTCATCGACGACCCGCGTTTCCCCAACGGCAAGGAAGAGTTCAAAGAGCTTGTAAACGAGGTTATACTTGACACTTATAAATCCGGCCTTCATGATAAATATACGATAGACGATATGGAATCGGCCTTTTATACTGACGGCCTTGGAGCCTTCCTTGACGCGAATACCGTCAACTGCAACGAGTATCTGAAATACATGGATTTCGAGACCGGAATAACCGCACCGCAATGGAAGGTCGGCAACATCGGCGGCAGCGACGCATGGGTGTGCACACCGGGAGCCGGTGACCGCTGGATGCTCATGCCGCCGTCATACGCTTCGCGCAGTCAGGAGCACTTCAACAGTGTATATGTCGACTATCAGGTGGGCAACGGAACCACTGAACTGAAAGACGGAGAGCTGCGCCAGACGGCCGACCTGCCTCCGGGAGAATATCTCTTCTCCATCCGCGGATTGGGCTACCGCTTTGAGGGACGCACCTCAAACCCGGATTATGACTATGACATTGAGGGTACGTCGCTGTTCGTAAACAACGGCACGACACAGGCCACGCCTCTTGAAGTCGGTCACGTAAACACATTCTACACCATAGGCGAAGTGCACGAGGGAGAGAAAGTGTCATTCGGTGTGAGCATAACGGGCAAGCAGGGGCACTGGTATTCTTTCGACGATGCCGAGCTGCGCTATATAGGTACGGACCCATCAATCATTGAAGAATATGTCCTCGGAAAGGAACTGGCCGCGGCCCGCAAGTCTCTCCGTGAGGCGATAGACTCCGCAAATACCGTAATATCCATGCCTGACTATCTCTTTGAGAAGTCGGTTCTATCGGAGAAGACAGCTGCCGCACAGAACGTATATGACAATTCCAGAGACATGGAGGAAATCACCACACAGTCGCGTGAAATACTGAACAGCATTGCTGACTACATCCATGCCAACATCGGCTATACCAACCTCCGCAACGACCTCGTCCATGCCAAGACAATAGCCAATGCCGACGAGACCCTCAAGGCTGTAATCAACGCCGTTGACCAGTATTTCGCAACCCTGACCGATCGGCCGGACGACGCTGTCACCGAGAAGAACAAGGCTCTGCTTGATGCGGAAAACAACTTCCTGAAAGGCACGGCCGGCTATTATACACCGATGAGCGTACGCTTCTTCAACGAGACCTTTGCCAACGAGTCATATGGCTGGGAGACTGATGACCTCGACAACTGGAAGTATATCAAAGACGAAAGATTCACCACGGGTAGCGCCATTCATGTATGGCGTGGCGTGACGGCCCACGATGCCAAGTATGTATGGCAGGATGTGGAACTTCCCGGAGCCGGCGTTTATGAACTGTCCGCCGAGATTATCGCCCTCAATGAGCAGCAGTCATCCGATTCGGAAGAGACGGGAGTATATCTTATCGCCGGAGAGGAGAAGCTGCAGGTGCACACCAAGAGTGCCCCACAGACATTCACTATAAAACTTACTGTTGATGACGGCACAATACTGCGAATCGGGCTTGACGGCCGTGAAAATGCTGTATGCAACACAATAACAATGGGCAATGTCGTGTTAAAGTATTATGGACCTGCCGACAAATACGAGGAAGATTCCAATGCCGGTGCACTCGCAGAAGCGAAAAAGGCACTTGAGGATGCCATAGCCGTAGCCCAGAACTATCTTTCAACATCGCGAAATCCAAATGGTGTAGACACAAAGCCTTTCGCCGCTGCCATCGCCGCTGCACAGTCGAAGACAGACAACGGTACTGTAGAAATTCTTAAGGAGGCAAAGGAGACCCTTCTCAATGCCCAGCGACAGTTCATGCTCAGCGGCGTATATCCGGCTGAAGGAACATGCTTCGACGTAACCTTTGCCATCAACGATGCAGAGATGAACGACCCCAAGGCATGGACTGTGGAGGCCACAGAAGACCTCGTATACAGTGAGGAGGGCGGATTCTTCGGATATTTCCGCGCCTCCTCCGGCAATGTGGGAACCATCGGACAGGACTTGAAGGACATGCCGGCCGGTAAATACATCGTTGAAACAGACGCATCGTTCCGTTGGGCAGCACCTTCCAACTTCCAGTTTGACTGGTATAACGGCTCACGTGACATTTGGTTGTATGGTGCAAACGAGCGCGTTCGTCTCAAGGGACTTGTTGAAGGATATACCGAAGACGACGTGAAGGACAACGTCCTTACCTACGACAACGGCGCAACCCTCACGCTCAATGACTATACCCATGCCACGAATATCTTCCCGATACTTGACACGCAAGCCATTGAAAACAAGGTTGAGTTCCAGTATGACGGCGCCGAGGACCTGAACATACGCATATATTATAATATACGTCAGTCTTCCGCAATATGGGTGAGTGCCTTCAGGCTCTATTTCCTGGGTGACGACAAGGGCAGCCTTACAGGCATAGAGACCATTGAGAGTGACGGTTCGGCCGCAGAGCGCACTCAGACCATATATAACCTTGCAGGACAAAGGGTTCGTACGCCGCAACATGGCATATACATCATCAACGGCAAGAAATACGTAATAAAGTAATTCAGTTACAATATGTTTAAAAGTAGGATTGTAAGCATCTGTGCGATGGCGCTGACCTGCGGGGCTGCGGCCGTCGCACAGGAGGCTACCAAGGCTTTCCCCCACGAGAAACTGTCTCGTGGGGTGATAGCCACGAAGATGCCGGAAGGCAACCTTGTGAGTTGGCGGGTGTTTGCAACGGACTGCAAGACAACAACTTTCGACCTCTATGACGGGCAGCGCATCGTGGCAAGCAACCTAAAAGTCAGCAATTATGCCGACACACGGGGGACGGCATCAAGTGCCTACCACGTCGTGACAAAGGTTGACGGAGTGGAACAGGACATTTCCGGCTCGGTATCACCGTGGGGCGATATATTCACCACCATACAGCTTGACCGGCCCGCCGGCGGCAAGGGCTGTCATTATTTCCCGCATGACACCTCCGTGGGCGATGTGGACGGTGACGGCGAATACGAACTCATCGTGATGTGGGACCCGGACAACCGCAAGGACAACGGCGAGAGCGGCATTACCGGCAATCCGATTCTCGACTGTTACAAGCTATCCGACTCATATACAAAGGCAACGCGGCTGTGGCGCATTGATTTGGGAACCAACATCCGTGCAGGCTCCCATTACACCCAGTTCATGGTTTATGACTTCGACGGTGACGGCAAGGCGGAGATGATTTGCAAGACGGCACCGGGCTCGAAAGACGGTGCGGGCAGCTATGTCAGCGAGGCTTCCGACGAACCGGCCATAAAGAACGTCAACAACCGCCTGTCCTTTGCCAACGGCGACGGCCACATACTGCGCGGTGCGGAGTTCCTCACCGTGTTCGACGGCATGACCGGAGCGGCAATACACACAGTTTGGTACAATCCCAACCGTGCCGGCGGGGTTGGTGCCGTTGCCACCCACCCTACTGACGCTTCATTCTGGGGCGACGTTTACGGCAACAGGGCTGAACGTTATCTGGCCTGTGTGGCATATCTTGCCGGTGCCGGTGCCAACCCTTCCGCCGTGATGTGCCGCGGCTACTACACACGTGCTTACCTGTGGGCCGTTGATTTCGACGGGAAGAAACTGTCCACACGCTGGCTTCATGCCTCGCTGTCACCGACGGAAGTTCAACTTACCGGCAAGGACGGCAACACCCGGTCGTGGACATACACATCCAACACTTCCGGCATTACAGGTTCCGGCAATACGGCTTACGGACAGGGGTGCCACAACATTTCCGTTGCCGATGTTGACGATGACGGCAAGGATGAGATAATGTTCGGCGGTGCGGCCATCGATGATGACGGCTCACTGCTCTACAGTACAGGGCTCGGTCATGGCGATGCGCAGCATCTTGGCGACCTGTTGCCCGACCGGCCGGGACTGGAGTTCTTCATGGTGCATGAGGATGCACCTTACGGCTGGACCGTACGCGATGCCGCCACGGGCGAGATTCTCATCCATGTCACGGGCAAGGACGATACCGGGCGCGGAATGTCGGCCGACGTAAATGCCACACGCCGCGGCCATGAGTTCTGGAGTTCCGACACGTATGATGTCTGTGGCGCTGACGGCAGCGTAATCAGTACGACGGCGGCAGCGCGTCCGAGCTATTGTTTCCGCACATATTGGGACGGCGATGCCTACGACGAACTGCTCGACGGACTGAAGCTGGAAAAGCCGACGGCCACAGACGGCAAATACCGTCTGGTGTCGCTCGGCAAATACGGAAACGCTGCTTCGTACGGAACAAAGGCCAATCCCAATCTTTCGGCAGACCTGTTCGGCGACTGGCGTGAGGAGATAATACTTTTCTCAGAGACAGACTCCAGCGTCATCAATATCTTCTCGACCAACGTTGCCACCAAGCTGCGGGTGCCGACGCTGATGCACGACCACCAGTACCGCCTCTCCATAGCGTGGCAGAATGTGGGTTACAACCAGCCGCCGCATCTCGGTTATTATCTCCTTGACTACGTTTCGCCCCATTTCATCTACCGTGAGGGATCGGCGAAAGAGCAGACCGTCAGCTTTGGAGAGAGCATGACGCCTGTCATCTGCGACACAGAGAACTGCACAGGTGCCATCGTTTACCGTACATATCTTAACGGAACGAACATAAAGTCATACGGCGTGCCCCCGTGTTTAAATTTCACAAAGGCTCCGGACGGCTCTTTCTCCATAACGGGAATGCCCGACTCCAAAGGCCTTTATGAGATTGTGGTGCGCTCCTCCGGCGGTGAGTCCGGCGTGACCCTGTCCGACACGATAAGGATTCTCGTACAGGATGCCGCCGGCATAGAGAGCGTCAACAGTGAAGATTGCCGCAACCACAACGGCGCGGAGACAGTGTACAACCTTTGCGGCATGCGCATGAACAGTCTGCCGGAACGTGGCGGAATATACATCATGCGCGGAAAGAAATATGTAAGATAACAACAATACAACTGTGAAGAAGATAATGAGAACAATATTACCAATACTGCTGTGCCTCGTTTCCATGCTGTCCTTTGCTGAAGACCGCGAAGTGATAGACTTCAACCGCGGCTGGCAGTTCTGCCTGACCGACAATGCTTCGGAGCCCGTTCCTGCGTCGGGAGAGACGTGGCGACCGATAGACCTGCCATACGATTTCCAGCTTAACCTGCCGTGGAATAAGGATGCCAACCGCGCCCGCGCCTTCAAAAGGCAGGCGGCAGCATGGTTCCGCAAGACTTTCACGGCAGAGCAATCATGGCAGGGCCACCGTGTAACGCTCGATTTCGAGGGTCTGATGTATTATGGTGATGTCTATCTCAACGGCCGGCGCATCGGCGGGACGGAATACGGCTACTGCGGTTTCGACTGCGACATATCCGGACTGTTGGACTATGACAGTGAGAATGTCGTGACTGTATATACCAACACGGGAGCGGACGGTGGCAGCAGATGGTACACCGGAGGCGGCATCAACCGCGACGTGCGCCTGATACTTACCGACACCGTGGCTCTCACGCGTCATGGAATCTATGTCACGGCGGCTCCGAAGCAGGGTGACAGTGGCGTTTGGCAGGTGGCGGTGCAGGCGGAATATGCCGGCAGCACGCTTTCGAAAGGCCGTTTGGAGACCGAGGCGCGCATCCTTGACGCAGCGGGCAACATAGTGGCCGGCAGCGGGCGCTTCGCCTGTCCGGCGGCATCACGCCAGGAACTGGTCGAGGTGAAGCTGCCGCCGATTGACGTTGCCAACCCAAACCTGTGGTCCTGCGAGACACCTTATTTATATAATGTGGAGGTGACAACCTATTGCGACGGCGTTGTCCGTGACCGAAAGACGGAGCGTTTCGGTTTCCGTACCATCGAATACGGCGCAGATTTCGGCTTCCGGCTCAACGGCAGGAAGGTCTTCCTGCAGGGCATTGCCAACCATGTCGATTTCGGCGGTGTCGGTGTTGCGGCCTATCAGACGGCCATTGCCCGCCAGTTGCAACAGCTGAAGGCGTTCGGATTCAACGCCGTGCGCTGTTCCCATAATCCTTATCCGGAGTGTTTCTATGACCTTTGCGACGAGATGGGAATACTCGTTGTCGACGAGTTCGTGGACAAATGGAGCACCGACGGCAACTGCTGGGGCGGACGGACAGACTTCCTGAACTGTTGGGTGCCGCTGATGCAGGAGTGGATAAAGCGCGACCGTAACCATCCGTGCGTTATAATGTGGAGTTTGGGCAACGAGATGCAGCACCGCGAGAATGCCTCCGGCTACATGACAGGTGACTGGGGCGTGACGATGTTCCGCATGATGGACGTGCTCCTGAAGCGCTACGACACCACCCGTCCGTCGACGGCGGCCATGTATCCGGCGCGCGCCAACGGCATACGCCGGGCCGACAAAGGATTCCGTGAGAAAGAGAATATATTGCCGCCGGAGCTCTCACGCATAACGGAGATTGCATCATATAACTACGAGTATGCCGACTATCCGCGCTACAAGGAGTGCGACCCTAACCTGATAATCTTCCAGAGCGAGGCCTCCGTCAACGACCTCGTGACACCATTCCTGCGTATGGACCGCAAGTCAACAGTGGGATTGTGCTATTGGGGTGCGATAGAATATTGGGGAGAGTCCGACGGCTGGCCGAAAAAGGGATGGAACTATTCGTTCTTCGACCATACGCTGAATCCCTATCCGCGTGCCTATCTGCTGCGCTCGTGCTTCAGGGAGGACGAGCCGCAGGTGCATATCGGCGTGCTGGACGGCGAGCAGAAGAGCATAATATGGAATGACATTCTCTCCGGACGTGCGGAGATGAGCCATTTCTACTGGAAGCCTGCCACCGGAGACAGCATAACGCTGGAGGTCTCCACCAACTGCGACGAGGTGGAACTGTTGCAGAATGGCCGGTCGCTTGGTGTGAAAAGGAACAACCGCAGCAATGACAAGGTAGCCAACAAGCTGCTGTGGAGAG
>NZ_URNN01000116.1 GCF_900549175.1 uncultured Prevotella sp.
TGTGGGTGTGCACCTTGACGTTGTACTTGCGGATGTGCTCGAGCAGGCAGGCGCGCGGCTGCGCAACGGCATCGGTGATGATGTCAGGCGCCATCTCGATCATGGTCACGTCGCAGCCCTGCACGGCGAGGAACACGGCGGTCTCGGCGCCGGTCATGCCGCCGCCGGCAACGACGACGCGCTTGCCGTAGAGGGTGCGGCCGCGCAGCACTTCGATCGCGGTCTTGACGAACTCGCGGTTGTCCAGGCCGGGGATCGGCAGGAACATCGGCGTACCGCCGGTGGCGAGGATGACGGCGTCCGGCTTCTCGGCCTCGACGATCTCGCGGGTCAGCGGGGTCTCGAGACGGATCTGCGCGCCGTACTTCTTGAGCTGGTTGCGGTAGTTGAGGATGAGGGAGGCGTACTCGCTCTTTCCCGGAGGCGTCATCGGCAGAACGTTATCATCCTCCTTTATGGCACACTCGAGAATGTACGGCCCGTCCGTAGCCAGCATCTTCTCCACAGCCCCGGCCAGTTCGGCGCGCTCAAGAACGACGGCATACGGGATATGATAGCCCGCCGCAATCTGACCGTAGTCAGGATTCATCATCTTCGTGAACGACTGCCTGTGACCGAAGAACATGTCCTGCCACTGGCGCACATTGCCCAGATAGTTGTTGTTCATCAGAATCATCTTCACCGGAGCCTGCTGCTCCATGATGGTGCCAAGCTCCTGTATGCTCATCTGGAAGCCGCCGTCACCCGAGAACATGCAGACCATACGGTCAGGAGCACCGAACGTGGCTCCTATGGCCGCCGGAATACCGAATCCCATAGTGCCCAATCCGCCGCTGGTGACGATGGAACGCTTCCTGTTATACTTGAAATAGCGGCTGGAGAACATCTGGTTCTGGCCTACGTCTGTAACCAATATTGCCTCGCCCTTGGTCGCCCCGGCCACGGCGTTCACCACCTCGCCCATCAGCAACGGGCCCTCCGCCGGATGTATTGCGGGTTCCACCACAGCTTCGCGCTCCCGGTCATCGAGAGGCTTGAAACTCTCAACCCACTCCTTGTGCTCGTTCTTCTTCAGCAGGCGGGTGATGGCCGGCAGCGTCACCTTGCAGTCGCCGATGACAGCCACATCCGTCTTGATGCACTTGTCTATCTCCGAGTGGTCGATGTCGAGGTGTATCACCTTTGCCTGCTTTGCGTATGCCGACGGCAGTCCCGTCACGCGGTCGCTGAAACGCATGCCTATGGCTATGAGCACGTCACATTCCTGCTCCTTTATGTTCGGAGCCAGATTGCCGTGCATACCGAGCATACCCATGTTGAGCGGATGACCCGTCGGCAGCGCCGATAAGCCGAGCAACGTGCGGGCGGCCGGAATACCGGCTTTCTCTATAAATTCTATCAGCTCGTTATGGGCACTACCCAGCTCAACACCCTGACCGACAAGCGCCAGCGGACGCTCCGCCTTGTTTATCAGTTCGGCGGCAGCGGCTATGGCCGTTTCGTCCGGCTTGGGATAAGGCACATAACTGCGCACGAAATCCACGTGCTGCGGCTGCCACCCGGTGGTGGTCACCTGCGCATTCTTAGGGAAGTCGAGTACAACGGGGCCGGGCCTGCCCGTGCGTGCTATAAAGAACGCCTTGCTGACAGCCCACGCTATATCCTCGGCGCGGCGTATCTGATAGCTCCATTTCGATATAGGCTGCGCCACACCAACGAGGTCCACCTCCTGAAAGGCATCGGTACCAAGTGCCGCCGTGCCCACCTGTCCGGCAATAACGACGATTGGGGTGGAGTCGAGCATGGCATCGGCCACACCCGTCAGTGTGTTTGTGGCACCGGGGCCACTGGTCACGATACACACGCCTACATCGCCGCTCACCCGTGCATAGCCTTCGGCGGCATGGGTCGCTGCCTGTTCGTGACGCACCAGAATATGGTCAAACGCTTTCTTCTCACCTCTCGTATAGTCGTAAAGCGCATCGAACACCGGCATTATAGAACCTCCCGGATATCCGAATATTGTCTTCACGCCCTCGTTCTTGAGGGCCAGCATTAGTGCTTCTGCTCCTGTAATCATTAGTTTATATTTTTATGGAGTTAAAGGAGTTATAGGAGTTATCGTTCCGCTACGCTCCACTCAGGAGTTAAAGACAATAGCAACATGGCCTTGACTTCTTTGGGGAGTTAAGGAGTAAAAGGGAGTTATAACTCCGCTACGCTCCGTTGGGAGTTAAGCCAACAGCAACATGGCCTTGAATGAACATAAGCATTTGGCTTAACTCCTTAACTCCCTTTAACTCCTTAACTCCTTAACTCCTAAAATAACTCCATACGAAACTTCTAAATTCATTCTATCACTCTCACTCCGCCCTTGTCTGCCGAGCTTACGCTTTGCGCGTATGCCCGCAGAGCCTTCGACACCACACGGTCGCGCGTGAGCGGCTGTTGCGGTCTTGCGGCCAGTTCTTCTTCCGACAGGCGTACGTTGATTGAGCGGTTGGGTATGTCTATCTCTATGATGTCGCCATCCTTTATCTTTCCGATGTTTCCGCCGGCAGCAGCCTCGGGCGATATGTGTCCGATGCTCAGTCCGCTCGTTCCGCCGGAGAAGCGTCCGTCCGTTATCAGGGCGCACTCCTTGCCGAGGTGCATGCTCTTTATATAAGATGTGGGATAGAGCATCTCCTGCATGCCCGGACCGCCCTTCGGCCCTTCGTGGGTTATCACCACGCAGTCGCCGCTGATCACCTTGCCGCCGAGGATGCCGTCGCAGGCAGCCTCCTGCGAGTCGAACACCTTTGCCGGACCGCTGAAGCGCCATATACTCTCGTCCACACCGGCCGTCTTCACCACACATCCGTCCTGGGCTATGTTGCCGAAGAGCACGGCCAGGCCGCCGTCCTTCGTATAGGCATGCTCCAAGTCGCGGATGCAACCGTTGGCACGGTCGGTGTCGAGCGTACCCCAGCGCGTGTCCTGACTGCCCATCTTCGTCGAGAAACGGCCGCCGGGAGCACTCTGATATATCCTGTCGGCCTCGGCGTCCACCGTTTCGGCCGTGATGTCATATTTCGCCATTGCCTCTGCCAATGTCAGGCCGTCGACACGGCGTGTAGTGCCGTCGATGAGTCCGCCCTTGCTGAGTTCGTTCATGATACCGAGTATTCCGCCCGCACGTCCGCACTCCTGCACACTGTATTTCTGCGTGTTGGGAGCCAGTTTGCACAGACACGGCACACGGCGGCTCAACTCATCGATATCTTTCATCGCAAACTCCGCGCCAGCCTCCTGCGCCACAGCCAGCAGGTGGAGCACAGTGTTTGTACTTCCGCCCATGGCAATATCGAGCGTCATGGCGTTGAGGAAAGCCTCGCGCGTGGCTATCGAGCGCGGCAGAACACTCTCGTCGCCGTCTTCATAGTACGCCAGCGCGTTCTTCACCACCTGTCGCGCGGCAGCCTTGAACAGCTCTATGCGGTTCTTGTGCGTGGCCAGAATGGTTCCGTTGCCGGGCATCGACAGTCCGATGGCCTCGGTCAGCGAGTTCATCGAGTTGGCCGTAAACATGCCCGAACAACTGCCGCATCCCGGACAGGCGCAGCCCTCTATCTCGGCCATCTCTTCGTCGGTCACACTCGGGTCGGCACCCTTCACCATCGCCGTAATCAGGTCGGCGTTCTCGCCGCGCCAGCGTCCGGCCTCCATCGGGCCGCCCGAACAGAACACAGTAGGTATGTTGAGCCTCATCGAGGCCATAAGCATGCCCGGCGTCACCTTGTCGCAGTTGGATATGCAAATCATGGCGTCGGCCTTGTGGGCGTTGACCATATACTCCACCGAGTCGGCGATGATGTCGCGCGAGGGCAGCGAATAGAGCATGCCGTCGTGCCCCATGGCTATACCGTCGTCGATGGCTATCGTATTGAATTCGGCGGCATAGCAGCCCATGGCCTCAATCTCCTTTTTTACTATCTGTCCTATCTCATGCAGGTGTGTGTGCCCCGGAACAAACTGTGTGAACGAATTCACAACGGCAATGATGGGTTTCCCGAACTGCTCACGCTTCATGCCTGTGGCCACCCACAGTGCGCGGGCTCCCGCCATACGCCGTCCCTCGGTGCACACGGCACTTCTCAATTTATGCTTCATATCGTCATTATTTGCTAATGTGCTGCAAAGGTAGTCTGTTTTTCCGTAACGGCCAATTATTCGGTTAACAAAAATCCCGCAAAACTACAATTTGTTACAAAAATAAAGCCAAATGTTTTAATGCGTAATCAAGAATTGCACTATTCATAGCAATCTGTGCATATTTCGCACAACAGCGACAACGTCACGCTGACATTACCGCCACCGCCATTCACCCACGCCTTGATGTCGGCCTGCGTCATGTTGTCGAGTTTGCCGGTACGGGTGAAGCTCCATGAGTTGACATCGTTGTAGATGCAGAGATTGCTGTCCAAATAGAGAATCAGGGCAGCAATCACTCGAAATGCCGGATGAACCTTTTTATTCATTTTGTTGCCAAATAAAGAAACTTTCATTACCTTTGCATCATGAAACGTAAGATAATAACATACGGCGGCTATTTTGAATCATTCATTGAAACACTCTCCCAAAAAGAGTTGCGCAAACTTGATTACATTGTCTCTTTGTTGGAAACAGAGGACAGGTTGCCCTCAAGATTCATAAAATTCCTGCGTGACGGGTTGTATGAGTTACGGATGGAATATAACGGGAATATATACCGTGTGTTTTTTATCTTCGATAACGGTGCGATTGTTGTCTTATTCAACGGTTTCCAAAAGAAAACGCAAAAGACACCATCGGCGGAAATAGAAAAGGCATTAAAAATTAAAGAAGCATATTATGGAGACAAACAATCATCAAATAAATGATTACAGTTCCGTTCTTGAACGTAAATACGGAAAAAAAGGAACGCCCGAACGCGCAAGGTTTGACGAAGAGGCATACACTTTCTATACAAGCCAAATTATTGCCGGGGCAAGAAAAGAAATGAAGATGACACAGAGCGAACTTGCAAAAAGGGTTGGCACAAACAAATCCTACATTTCAAAGATAGAACACGGACTTATAGAGCCGGGAGTCGGCTTGTTCTTACGGATAATTGACGCATTGGGCTTGAAGTTCGATATTGTCAAACCAATGATGTGATTGTGCGGATCTTTACATGCGGTCAAAGACAAGACTATGACCCTACCATTGATACGATATCGGAGGAGGGGAGGTAATATATATATTCCCTATCCATCACTCGAAATGCCGGATGAACCAGGAAGGCTCATCCGGCATTTCGAGTGATAAGTAGAACGTATGCGCCCTATCCATCACTCGAAATGTCGGATGAACCATAGATTACGTGTCCTCTTATTCTACACTATCCTTAATATCATCGAACGTCTCACACTCTTTTGCATCGGAGTCTAAAAGTAGCCAATACTCCCAAGGCTTTTCAGACGCTTCTGTTTGAGCCTTGCACCATTCCCGAGCTGCATTTGCCTTGATGGTCGCATCCTGATCCTCACGTCCAAATCGGTCATCATCCTTAATCTCAAGTAAGATGTTTTTATCATCACACGAGAGGAAAATAGCAAAGTCTGGTGAGTAGTTGCCTACAGGAGTTACCAAAGTAAAGATACCAGGGAGATTACGGAACCACGAGTCTACTTCTTCAGCAGTATCAATGATGTGGGCAATATGATACTCTGTGCCTGTATCGAATGGCATTGCTTGATAACAGCATCTTGCCCATCCACCAAAAGGAATACCCTTATGCGTACGATTTGACCATTCTGTCCAAAGCAGAGTGTTAGCATTTGGATGCTCGAAAGTCTCTGGCACACTTACTTGTATTGAGCACAAATCTATAACCAAGTCATCATTAAGCTTCTCATAATTGACTGGCAACTGCTTGTTGAGCTTGTCGAGACAATCCTTAATGTGAGTGATTACTCTTGCAGGATCGAGCTTTATTACATCTTCAGTAAAGCGGCTTGCTTGCAGGAATCTGTCAACCATACCTTTTATCTTGGCATAATGCAGAGCAAACTTCAAGAACTTACATTGCTTCAAAACCTCTGTTGTGACTATCTTGATAAATTCGTCACGTTCAAACTGTATTGTATTTCCAAGTCGTTTGATTGTCTTTGGATCGTTAATAAGGAAATAGTGTACTTCCTGTACCTTCAGTGGCGGTATGGAAACTCTGTCAAGCGGAAGTTGTGCTTTGTTCATCTTGAATTGAGGTATGCGCAGTTCGCTTTCACCTCTTGATACTTCAAGATTTATTTTCTTCTTTGGTACAAATTCTTCCTGAGGGTGAGCGGGATTAACGGACGGATCCACTGTTATACCACGATTCTGACCTGTACCAAAGCCCTTTTCTATCAGGTTGGTCACAATCTCTTGCATTGTCTCTCGTCCGAAACAAAGAACATCAAGGGTGTCCACCTCGTTATCACCAACCTGTTCACCGAATGGCAGTCGTAAACCTCTACCCATAATCTGAGTCACGAGTGTTGTTGACGCCATCGCACGAAGAGGTGCTATTACATAGATATTTGAAACGTCCCAACCTTCATTGAGCATTCCCACATTAACAACTACTTTGACAGGCGAATCAGCTCTTTCTATACTCTTCAAGGCTGGCACAAACTCATTCTAGTTTAATCTTGAATGTACCAAAAGAACAGCACGACGACTTTCAAGGTAATTTTGAAGCCATCTTGTTGTTGCCTCTGCATGGGGAATATCTTCACAAGCCACCAACATGGTAGCCTTTACTTTATCCGTGATGTTATTTAAACGGCAGTAATCGTTAATGTACTTCTGCTTGTTCTCAAGTTGTTTCAACGCAAAACGAAGAGTAAGATGGTCATACTCCTCATCGCTCATGACATCAGACTTTTTATCAGGCATCATGCGGACGAACTTTGTATACTTGTGTTCGTTCAAACAACGATTCAAAGGATAGCTGTAGATGATGTTATTCTGGTTTTCTGTGACAGAAGCAGTTGTACCAATAATCATTTTGGGGTTCAATGCATTCAACTCTGCACGCCAAACGGAATCTTCTTCAGCATCAAGACCTAAATGATGAGACTCGTCAAAGAAGATGACAAGGTCGTTCAACTGCTGAAGATATTCCACCGGACTACAAGTGTCAAACTGCCCCTTAAATTTCATGCGAGCATTATTTGCCGTAAGAGATTGCGGAGACAGTACCCATATGCGAGGACCTGCAGCAAACATGATGTTCTGGTCAAAATCAACAACCGAAGATGTCTGTTGGAATACGTTGGGATAATCAACAAGGCTTGGGTCAACAAAGATGTAATCCTTCACATCTCCACAAACAGCAAGGAACTTGCGGATGATTTCTGAGCGCGGCGAAACGATTACAAAGTTACTTGACTCTTTCGCCAAGAACAGGTACGCCATAATTGCACCAATAAGTCTTGTTTTACCAACACCAGTTGCAAGGTGGAAGGTAAATTCCGGTGTTTGATGGTCGAACACCCAATCCGGATTATCATTCTTGAATAATTGAGAGACTTCCTCCATACTCATATCTGAGAGTGGAAGTTCTGCCTTATTGAGTATCTCGTGGAAACGCTCCATTGCCTCCTGCTGAGGAACACGGAGCCGCATAGATGAAATTACACGTTCAAGTGCAAGGGTTTTGTTGTTGCTCATAAAACTAAATCAATTCAAATGGTGCTCTTTTCAAAATTACTTTCTTTGGAGCTGTCAACTCTTCTTCGGATGCATCGTAAACTACAATTAACTTTTCATCGGGGTACTGGCGCTTAATCTTGTCAAGCATGATGGCATCAAGCGATTCATCACATGGAACGACGTAAACCACTTTTTTGTCAAGGCCTCTATAAACAGGTTCGTCATCAGAACTTCTGTATGCACCTGACAAACCCGCATAGAAGTCCTCAATAGCTTCTTCAAGGCAGAAGTCAGGTTCAATATCACCATTCTTCGTGTTCACAATCAGTTTTGATTGTGAAAGTTTGAGTACAACCACCTTTCCGTTTCGAGGTTTTGCCTCATGAAGCGCATCATTACCTTCTATTGCCTCATTATCCAAACCTTCCATTGTAGCAAGAATTCGCTTTGAAGCCGTGCTTTCCCATGTTCCAAAATCGTCATTAGTTCCACCGACAATATGAACAAACCTTCGTTGCAATTTTATAGCCACTGATGCAAATACGGCATTGGAATCGCCAATTGACATTACGACATCGTTAGCGCGGGGAGCAAGAAGGGAGATAAGATGACCTATCAGTCTTTGAGGTTTTGCCATCATGTTGATTTCTCCATATGTTATACCAGCAGCTTTGAGAGCCTTACAATGTTGAGTGGCATCCTGGGTGTGCCCAAAATCATACCACGGAAGAAGATTCATAACGGTTTGGATCTTCTTTGCATTTTCGCGGTCAAAGTATTTCTTGATGGAAGGGAGTGCATTGCCCGTATTGCCGAATGACACCTTGGCACGTGCTACACCTTCGACCAAGGTCTTCAACCCAAATTCCCAATATCTTCCATTACCCGGCGAATCACTTTTCATCGTGATTGGTTCGCCACCTGTAGCCTTGAATACCAAAGAGAACTCTTGTCCTTTGATTCCCTGTAGTTCTTTGGCCGGAAGTTCTGCCACCTTCAAAGTGCCACCTTTGACAATATCGTTGTCATTTTTAAGCAGCCACCAGATTCTACTTGGCAGCTTGTACTCGTCATCAAGAGAGGTTTGTTCTCTGACGCTGAAGCTGACAGTTCCTTCTGCTTCATGACCTTTCTTATCTGCAGCTTTTACCTTGACGTAAAAATCTCCAACAGATTCAACTGACTCAAACCACAAAGATCCAAGAATCTTGTCAAAATGATAACGTCCTTCAGGCAGATTACTTTCAAGAATCTCCCAACGGTAAGGCGATGTGTTTACCTTGAACTTTGTCGCTTCACTTCCCGACCGAGCGCCTTTATGTCCATCTATGTAACAACCCCGGAAGTCACCATCGTCCTTCAAATCATCAGGACGAACAAGAACGCCAATCTTATCAAGTTCAGCCGATGGCATCTTGCTATAGACGGTAATGTAATCAAGAACATCGGTTGGGACGTTGAGGTCATTCTGTGGAGAATACTGCTTCTGCCATGCAAATGTACCAACGTAATGTGCTTGTCCGAATACCTCATCAAGTACCACTCTTGCATAATGTGCAGTCAACTCATCCGTATGAACTGCAAAAAAGCCAGTTCTGCTCAGAAGAGGAATTGTCTGACCGACAACCTGCTGTATCAGCGATAGCCATGTAGCCATACCATAACCGGCTTCAGCCATCGAAGGGAACACATTTAATCTTGGTGAATCAAAATATGCGAATTGAACGCTATTCGTCGCATAAGGGCGGAAGGCTTCGAGGGTTGACATTGCGTCACCTTTCAGCACATGACCTAAAATTTTATCCTTGCTACCTATGGTTTTATCAAACAGCAGAGCCCTCTTGGTCACTATTTTACCAAAGGGGATAAGACGCCATTTGCCTTCAACAAACTCCAGTTTGCAATGCTTTCCCGGCCAATTCAATTCTATAGTACCCTCAAAAGGGTTTTCTTTTTTATTGTCCATATATTTTGTGATTTAAGAGTCGAACTCTTCGATATCTTCTTCTGAAGGAATTTCTATTTCCAATCTTCTCAAAGTTTCTTCTGTTGCATTCCATTGTTTCCAAGGTTCTGTTACAGGAATACCATCAAAGGCTTGACGTAAAGTAACCCATGGGAATTTGTCTATCGATGGTTTACTTGGATCGTGGTGCGTTGCAGCAGCAAGAACTTTTTTGAGTATCTTATTGGCAAACATGTTGGACTTACCTTTTACACCAAACATAAAAACACGCCGGCGTATTTGAGGAACTCCGAAGTCGGCAGCATTGAATACCATTACAGCCAATCCGTACTTCAAGCCTTCTTTAGGTTTACACATACGATCAAACAAATCTGCTACATATGCATTATGTTCTTTGGACATTAACAGCCCGGGGACGTTCTCAAACAGGAAAGCCTCCGGTTCACATTCTGCGATAGCAACAGGTGTAAATCCCATTACATCGCGTGGATCTGCCGCACCTTTCTTGCGTCCACTCATTGACCAAGGTTGACAAGGAGGTCCGCCACAAAGCAAACCTACACGATTACGATAAGACGCATAGTCAAACTGCTGGGCGTACCCTTCGACAACACACTCTGCCGGCCAAGGTTTATTGGTTCGTAATATACGGGCAGCAACATCCCAAAGCTCGATTTTTGCAATGGGGGTCAAATAATCAAAGCCAGAACTCAGTCCTCCTATTCCAGCACAAATCTCAATAAGTGTTTGATTTTCGAAATGTAGATTGTCGTGGATAACGTTTGCAACGACGCGTGACAAAGGAGGAGGAACAGCATTACCAAGGACAGCGATTCGCCCGCTCTCCGTAGTACCTTCTACTTCAACCCACTCTACAGGAAAACCTTGGATGGTTGCAATCTCAGCTACGCTCATACGTCGAATTTTCTTACCATCAACAACGTGGGCTTCCTGAGGGCGTCTACACCATTCCTTGCGCACAGTAGTTGATGGCCAGTCCATCACCTGAGGCCTGTGTTTGGGGTCATTTGACACAGCATCTGACCATGTACTGTCTAACAGTTGTTCTTTTGGCATTTTTATTAATCATTAAATCCTGTCTCTTACTTGACAAATCAAAAGCTGATAAATATGATAAAAGGCTGTTAGCCCCTTTAGAACATAAACTTTCTTCTGGTTTTGCATCATTCACCACCGCTAATCTGCACCTCGTCAGGACGAATCAGCTCGTTAACACCAACGTTAAGAACTTTAGATATCTTTATAAGTGTTTCAAGATTCGGCTGTGAAAAATTAGTCATCCATTTGGAAACTGTGGCTTGACTAACTCCAAGTTTTTCGGACAACCACGTATTGGATAAATCCTTTTCTGCCATAACGACCTTGAGTCTATTCAATTTCTTGACTTCCATTTTCTTCGATTTAATGGTGCAAATAAACAAATAAAAATCGAAATAAATTTCTTTTTTGGAAAGTTTTTTAATAAAACAAATAGATTTTAATACTTTTTAGATGATTTTTTGAAGGCTTAAAAAGCTTATTTTGTAAGCACTGCTAAACTAAACCATGGCAATTTTCGTTAACTGAAAAGAACTTTTTAATCATCATGGCCACGGCCAGAACTTAACTATAAACCAGAGTGTTGAAACAGCAATGTGGTTTTAACAAAAATGTACCAATTTTGTGGAAATAGAAATTTGGCGAGTAACAAAATGGGGGTCATCC
>NZ_URNN01000117.1 GCF_900549175.1 uncultured Prevotella sp.
AACGAACGACCTCCAGGTTATGAGCCTGGCGAGCTACCAACTGCTCCACTCCGCGGTGTTATTGTTGTTTTGCGAGTGCAAAGGTAGTGCTTTATTTTGGATTATGCAAACTTTTGCGCACTTTTTTGTGTTTTGAGTGTAAATAAGACGTTCTTTCTTGACATAAAGACAGAAAAACATGGTCTGTTGGCGGAATAAAATCAGTCAACCGGCACACAAGATGGTTTTTAAGAACGCCGTCATGGTGAATGTAGGCACAGATTGATTCAGCTTGTAATGGCTTTGGTTATGGCTTTTTTCAGACGTTGAATTACAATTTGTGAAGTTTTATTTGCTCAATCGGGATATAATTAATAACTTTGCACACAACTATTGTGATGTGCAATAACCCAAAAGAAAAGGAGGAACGTATATATGTCAATATCAAAAACGAGGCAGAAGCTCGTTGACGTGGCCAGACAACTGTTTGCCAAGAACGGTCTTGAGAATACAACGATGAACGACATCGCGGTGTCTTCCGGCAAGGGCAGACGTACTCTTTACACCTATTTTAAGAGTAAAGAGGATGTGTATCATGCCGTGATAGAGTCGGAACTTGAGCGTCTGTCAGACAAACTTGACGAGGTGGCTGCACGTAAGATACGGCCACAGGACAAGATAATAGAGCTTATATACACACATCTCAGCATGATAAAGGAAACGGTGGTGCGCAACGGCAACCTGCGTGCGGAGTTTTTCCGGAACATCTGGATGGTGGAGAAGATACGAAAGAATTTTGATGAAGACGAGATAGAACTCTTCCGTAAGGTTTATGCCGAAGGTAAGGCCGAGGGTGAGTTCGACATTGACAATGTGGATTTGGTGGCCGACATCACCCACTATTGTATCAAGGGACTTGAGGTACCTTATATATACGGGCGTCTCGGGCATGGCATGACAGAGGAGATGAGCAAGCCCTTCGTGGCCAAGGTGGTGTATGGAGCGTTGGGGAAACAGACCAACACATGATTGCCGGCAGTATAGTGTGTCATCTTTTTGAAATTATTTATTCAACTAAAAAATAAACAAACAAGAAAAATGGGATTATTAAGTGGTAAGACAGCACTCATCACAGGTGCTGCACGCGGTATCGGAAAGGCTATCGCGCTGAAATTTGCCGAAGAGGGTGCAAACATTGCGTTTACAGACCTCGTAATCGACGAGAACGGACAGGCTACCGAGGCTGAAATAGCAGCCAAGGGTGTGAAGGCCAAGGGATATGCAAGCAATGCCGCCGACTTTGCACAGACAGAAGAGGTTGTGAAGCAGGTGAAAGAGGAGTTCGGCTCTATCGATATCCTCGTGAACAACGCCGGTATCACCAAAGACGGTCTTATGCTCCGTATGACCGAGGCACAGTGGGATGCCGTCATTGCGGTCAACTTGAAGAGTGCTTTCAACTTCATCCATGCCTGTGTGCCGGTGATGATGCGCCAGCGCGGCGGTTCCATCATCAACATGGCATCGGTGGTGGGTGTTCACGGCAATGCCGGTCAGAGCAATTACGCCGCTTCAAAGGCCGGACTGATAGCATTGGCCAAGAGTGTCGGTCAGGAGATGGGCCCGAAGGGCATACGTGCCAACGCCATTGCTCCGGGCTTCATAGATACGGCCATGACACAGGCCCTGTCTGATGATATCCGCAAGCAGTGGATAACAAAGATTCCACTGCGTCGTGGCGGAACCGTGGAAGACATTGCCAACTGTGCCACATTCCTTGCATCTGACATGTCAAGCTATATCAGCGGTCAGGTGATTCAGGTTGACGGCGGAATGAACATGTAATTTTTTAGGGCCGTATCAGCATTTTGATACGGCCTTTTCTTTTTTTCAATATTATGAATCCACTCTACGAAGACAATCATATCATCATCGTTGCCAAGAACAGTGGCGAGATAGTGCAGGGCGACAAGACAGGCGACAAGCCGCTTTCGGAGACGGTAAAGGAATATATCAAGGAAAAATACAACAAACCCGGCAACGTGTTTGTCGGCGTTGTGCATCGTCTCGACCGTCCGGTGAGTGGCGTGGTGGTCTTTGCCCGTACATCGAAGGCATTGTCACGCCTGAACGAGATGTTCCGTGTGGGCGATGTGCACAAGACCTATTGGGCCATAGTGCGTGACGAACCTCCACTGCCGGAGGGGCGTTTGGAGCATTGGCTTGTGCGCAACGAACGTCAGAACAAGAGTTACGCATATGCCCGCGAAGTGCCGCAGTCGAAGAAGGCGGTGCTCGAATATCGTGTCATCGGCCGCAGCGACAACTACCGGCTGCTTGAGGTACGCCTGCTCACGGGGCGTCACCATCAGATACGTTGCCAGTTGGCAGCCATGGGGTGCCCCATCAAGGGCGATCTGAAGTATGGTGCGCGGCGCAGCAATCCCGACGGCAGCATCTCGTTGATGGCCCGTCGTGTGGAGTTTGTCCATCCCGTAAGCAAGCAACCGGTATGTGTTGAGGCTCCGGTGCCGGCCGATGCCTTGTGGCGCGCGTTGTCCGACGGCGTTGTCTGAATCTTCGGGCAATGACAAAATCCGTGAAAAAATCCCGAATTGCCCGACGTTTCCATACCGTATACATAATAAATATGAATCATTGCTTTTTTTCGTTTAACACATTCCGTGTATAAGAATTAATATTTATCTTTGTAGACAAAAATCAATATATCGTATCGTTGGCATTATGAAAAAAGCATTTTTGAGGATAGGGATAGTCCTGCTGACTCCTGTATTGTTGTTTGTCATACTTGCGGTGCTGCTCTATATTCCGCCGGTGCAGAATTGGGCGGTGCAGAAGGTCGCTGCCTATGCATCAGGAAAGACGGGTATGGATGTCAGTGTCGAAAGGGTGCATCTCGCCTTTCCGCTCGACCTCAGTGTCGAAGGGTTCAGGGCCATCGGCCGCAACGATTCTTTGCCGCAGGTGCGTGATACCTTGGCCGATGTGTCCAGACTGGTGGTCGACATACAGCTTATGCCGTTGCTCAGGCAGCAGGTAGTGATAAACGCCCTTGAGCTCAACGATACAAAGATAAACACTTCCGATATGATAGCCTCGGCACGCATTGAAGGGTCATTGGGCCGCCTTGCCGTGTCGGGACGCAGTATCGACCTCGGTATGGAAACGGTAGACTTGGACGATGTCGAGCTGAGCGATGCCGACGTGCGTGTGGCGCTCAGCGACACGGTGCCACCCGACACCACCACCACCGAAACATTGTGGAAGATAAACATCGACCGCATCGGCATATCGCGCACAGCCGTGACCGTACGCATGCCCGGCGACACATTGCAGATACAGGCGTATATGGACAGCATGGGCATGACCCGCGGCTCTTTCGACCTTGGCGCGGGCACATACGGCATCGGCAGTCTGGCCTGGAGCAACGGCTCGCTGGCTTACGACAACCTTAAAGCCACCCGTATTGAGGGCCTCGACCCGTCGCACATCTCGCTGGACGGCATCAACATTTCTATCGACTCCGTCTATTACAGTGCTTCGGCGGCATATCTCAACATCAGCCATTGTATGATGAAAGAACGCTGCGGCATGGAAGTAACCAACTTGAAAGGCCGGCTGTCGCTTGACTCCATGCGGGTCAACGTGCCGACAATGGTGTTGCGCACGCCTTATTCCGGCGTGGCACTTACGGCCGTTGCCGATCTCAGTGTGACGGACAGCATAAATCCCGGAACGGTGGATGTCAGACTGTCGGCATCGTTGGGCAAGGAGGATGTGATGATGTTTTGTCAGGATATGCCACGACGGTTTGTCAACGGCTATCCCGCCCGCCCGCTTACTGTCAGTGGCAGGGTGAGCGGCAATATGCGCCATGCCGACATACGTGAACTGCACATTGACTTGCCGACGGCATTTATGATTTCTGCCGACGGCTATGCCGACAATCCCACCGACATGAAGCGGATGAGGGCGGGGGTGAAACTGAAGGCCCGCACGTGGAATCTCGGTTTCCTTACAGCCTTGTTCGACCCCGCCGGAACATCCGGTTTCCGCATACCGTCGGGAATGTCGATAGACGGAAACTTGAAGGCCGACCACGAACGCTATACGGCCGACATGACATTGCGTGAAGGCAGGGGCACGGTGAAGGCCAACGCGGGTTTCAATGCCGCCACCGTGGCTTACCATGCAGCAGTGAATATAGACGAACTTAATCTCACCCGCTTTATCGTCAACGACTCCCTGCGTACCCTTACTGCCCGTATGAACGTGAAGGGTGCCGGCACCGACGTGCTCTCCAAACGTTTCCGAATGGAGGCTGAAGCGTCTGTCGACGCGTTGGCATACGGCAGTTGGGCGCTTGGCGGCATGAACCTTACCGCAAAGGCTGCCGGAGGCATGGCCCATGGCCGGCTCGAGAGCCGCAATGCGCTGATGGACGGCACGATAGATGTCGACGCCCTGCTCAATCCCCACCGAATACAGGCCACGGTGGCCACAGACATGAACAAGGCCGACCTGTACCGGCTGAGGGTAATGGAAAAGCCGTTTGTAGCCGGAATGTGCGCCCATGTTGACATCGCATCCGACATGAAGCAGTATCACATGATCAAGGGCTATTTCAACGACTTTACCTTGCAGACGGCGAAGAAGACATACCGTCCGGCCGATCTGACCATCGACGCCACTACGACACGCGATACTACATGGGCCAAAATATCCAGCGGAAGCATGAACATGTACATGACGGCCGGCTGCGGATATGAAGGACTGATAGAGCAGGCAGGCAGGCTGTCCGACGAATTGCTGGCCCAAATGCAGGACAGGGTGATAGACCATCCGCGATTGCGCGAGCGATTGCCCGATTTGAAACTGAGGCTTGTCAGCGGTCCGGACAACCCGATGGCCAATTTCCTGCGTTTCAAGGGCTTTTCGTTCAAAGACCTGTTTGTCGACCTCACAGCCTCGCCGCAGCAAGGTGTCAATGCCGACATGCACCTTTACTCCGCCATTGTAGACAGCATGCGCTTGGATACCGTACGCCTGCGCATATATCCGGATACGGCCGGCGTGGGCTTCAATGCAATGGTGCAGAACAACAAGCGCAATCCGCAATTCGTATTCCGTACGATGTTTGACGGAGCCATACGTGAAAAGAGTACGGAACTGACTGTGAGATATTTCGATGCTGCCGACCGGCTCGGTGTCCTGCTTGGTGCGAGGGCCGAGATGCAGGACAGCGGAATACATGTGCGGTTGCTGCCTGAACAGCCCATACTCGGATACAAGACATTCAATCTTAACGCCGACAACTATGTCATGCTCGGCCGCAACAGGCGGATAACGGCCGACATCGACCTCGTGGCAGAGGACAAAACCGGTGTGAAGATATATTCGGAAGACCAGAACACCGACATGCTGCAGGACATAACGGTCAGTCTCAACCAGTTCGACCTTGAGAAGATAACCTCGGTGCTGCCATACGCCCCGCGTATAAGCGGACTGCTCAACGGCGACTTCCACCTGCAGCTTGACAACAACGAAAAGATAGCCGTGGTGTCCGACCTTACGGTGCGGAAGATGGCTTACGAGGGTTGTCCTATTGGCGATTTGAACAGTGAGTTCGCATACCTGCAGCAGGAAGACAGCGCCCACTTTGTAGAGGCCACGCTTAATTGCGACGGCCGCGAGATAGGCGTGCTCAGCGGCACGTATAAAGATGAAGACGGCGGCGCGCTCGATGCCACGTTCAACATGACACGCTTCCCGCTGGCGATGGTCAACGGATTCATCCCCGACCGCATATTCGGTTTCACGGGATATGCCGAAGGCAGCCTCGCCGTGAAGGGAAAGCCATCCCGTCCGGTAGTGGACGGCGAGGTGCTGCTCGACTCGGCACATATCGTCAGCGTGCCTTACGGTATGAATCTGCGTTTTGACGATGACCCGGTGCGTATCGTTGGAAGCAATCTCCTGTTCGAGAACTTCACGATGTACGCCCACAACTCAAACCCGCTCAACATTG
Organism: uncultured Prevotella sp.; assembly: GCF_900549175.1. GTDB lineage: Bacteria > Bacteroidota > Bacteroidia > Bacteroidales > Bacteroidaceae > Prevotella. The sequence goes on from NZ_URNN01000117.1 coordinate 6,029, forward strand.
CCGGCAATGTTGACTTCGCCAATCCTGACAACATGCGCCTTAACCTGAAGATGAGGGCGCGTGACTATCAGATAATAGACGCCAAGCAGGAGCGCAACTCCGTGGCTTACGGAAAGGCTTTTGTCAATTTCTTCGGTTCGCTCGTAGGCGGCTTCGACGACCTTGTGATGCGCGGACGGCTGGATGTGCTCGGAAAGACCAACATGACATACATATTGAAAGACTCGCCGCTCAACACCGATGACCATCTGAAGGAGATAGTCACCTTCACCGATTTCCGTGACACTACGATAGTGGAAAAAGTGGAGAAGCCTGCCATCGGCGGTCTCGACATGCAGCTTATGATGAACATTGAGTCGGGTGCGCACATAAAGTGTGCCCTTAATGCCGACCAGTCAAACTATGTAGACATCGAGGGTGGAGGCGAATTGCGCATGGTTTACAATCCGACCGAAGACTTGCAGCTTTTCGGACGTTACACCATCAACGACGGAAAGATGAAATACTCCTTGCCCGTAATCCCGTTGAAGACATTCAGTATAGGTGAGGGCAGTTATATTGAGTTTACCGGTGACATGATGAATCCGCGTCTTAACCTTACTGCAACGGAGAAGGTGAAGACCATGGTGACCACCGAGAGCGGCGAGAGCCGGAACGTAACGTTCGACTGCGGCGTGAAGGTGACGAAGACTCTCAACGATATGGGGCTTGAGTTCACCGTAAATGCCCCCGAAGACATGTCGATGACCAATGAACTGGCGGCCATGAGCGCAGAAGAGCGTGGCAAGATAGCGGTGATGATGCTTACCACGGGCATGTATATAACGGACAACAGTACCGGAAACTTCTCTATGAACAGTGCTCTCAGCTCGTTCCTCAACAGTCAGATAAACAACATTACGGGCAGTGCCATGCGCACGATGGACCTAAGTCTCGGTCTTGACCAGAATTCTGATGCAACGGGCAACACCTACACCGACTATTCATTTAAGTTTGCAAAGCGTTTCTGGAACAACCGCGTCAATTTTGTCATCGGCGGAAAGATTTCCGACGGAGGCAATGCCGCCATGGCCGAGCAGGACCAGACTTTCATCGACAACGTGTCGCTGGAGTACCGTCTTGACCAGACTGCCATGCGTTATGTGCGTGTGTTCTACAACAAGGAGGCTTACGACCTGCTCGAAGGCAACATCTCGGAGTATGGCGCCGGTTTTGTATGGCGCAAGAAGTCCGACCGCTTTTGGCAGCTGTTCAACTTCCGCAGCAAAGACACCAATGCGGATGCTGTCCGCAGACTCCAGGGACCGCTTGGCGGTGCGCCGGGCAATGTACCGTCGGTGCCATCGGCTGCGTCGGGCAGTCGCGCCGTACGTGAGAAAGAATCGAAAACAACCAACCCAACAGACACCATAAACACAAATGAAAACAGTAAATAATCTTTTGGCACTGCTTTTGCCGGCTTTGATATTCGCAGGTTGTTCTACAACGAGCAATCTGCCTGAAGGCGAAGTGTTGTACACCGGGCTGGAGAAGATTAGTTATCTTGACCGTGACAGTGCCGACTATTCCGTGCCGGTTGAGGAAGAGGTGGAGGCCGCCCTGGCATGCGCCCCCAACGGAGCATTGCTTGGCAGCTCGTATTACCGCACGCCGTTTCAGTTGAAACTGTGGATATACAACCGTTATGCCAACAGCACGTCAAAATTTGGCAAGTGGATGCTGAAGACATTCGGACACGAGCCCGTTCTCGTGAGCAGCGTAAGTCCGAAGATGCGTGCTCTGGTGGCGAAGAACCTGCTCCGCTCAAACGGTTATTTCAATGCGGATGTAAGCTATGAGATTATCCCGCAGAAGAATCCCAAGAAAGCCAAGATAAGCTACACCGTAAAGAACAACAGTCTGTACGTTATCGACACTGTGAAATATCTGCATTATCCCGCGGCGATGGACAGTCTTATACGTGCCACGATGAGCGACAGCCGGCTGCATGCGGGTGAGGCTTTTGCCGTGTCGGCTCTCGATGCCGAACGCAACCGGCTGAACAGCCTGATGCGTAACAACGGTTATTACTTCTACCGTCCGGGCTATTCTGTCTTTTTAGCCGACTCGGTGTCAAATCCCGGGCGTGTGGAACTGCACATGCAACCGGTCGGCGGCATGCCCGACGAGGCCAAACGAAAGTGGTATCTCGGGCGCATGCGCGTGGAGCTGCGCCGTTCGGCCATGGAGCAGATCACCGATTCGATAGTGCACCGCAACCTGTCCGTTTATTATTCGGGCAAGAAACCTCCCATCCGTCTGCGCACCTTGTTGCGTGACATCAAATTGCGCCGCCGTCAGCTTTACAGTCAGACCAACTATCAGGAGTCGGCGGGCGTGATAAACAGTCTCGGACTGTTCAGCATGTCAGATTTCAAGTTCACCCCGCGTGACACGACGTCTGCGTGCGACACACTCGACATGACGCTCAACTGTGTCTTCGACAAGCCTTACGACGGTTCCATCGAGGCCAACTACATGATAAAGAGCAACGACCGCACCGGTCCCGGACTTGTGCTCGGCGTTACCAAGCGCAATGCCTTCCGCGGTGGCGAGAAGCTGTCTTTCAGTCTGAAGGGTTCTTATGAGTGGCAGACAGGCCGGCGCGTGTCGGGTGGCAGCGGGTCGGCCATACGAGTATGGTGCCGACGTGTCTGTGGAATATCCGCGTATAGAGGCTCCTTTCGGGCTTTTCAAGCGTCACCGTTTCTACAAGCCGCCATCGACGTTGCTGTCGCTTTCGGGCAACGTTCTCAACCGTGCGTCGTACTTCAAGATGTTCACGGTGACGGCCGGGCTGACGTATAAGTTCCAGACGTCGCCCAACTCGCGCCACGAGTTCAGCCCGTTGCTGCTTGACTACAATTTCCTGCGCAACACAACCGCCACTTTCGACTCTATCATGACGGCCAATCCGGCCATCTATGTGTCCATGCGAAACCAGTTTGTTCCCAAGATAAAGTACACATATACGTATACCAGTCCGGCTGGAAGTGCCAATCCCATACTGTGGGAAACGTCTGTCACCGAGGCCGGCAACCTGCTGTCACTGTTCTATGTGGCGGCGGGAAAGAATTTCAGCGAGAAGGAGAAGGGGCTTTTCGGCAATCCTTTCGCGCAGTTTCTGAAGTTCAACACGTCATTGCGCAAGACATGGCAGACGGGGCAGAAGTCACAGCTTGTGGGGCGTGTGGCGGCGGGAGTGCTTTGGGCTTACGGCAACTCCGACCGCGCCCCGTACAATGAGCAGTTCTACGTGGGTGGTGCCAACAGCATACGTGCCTTTACCGTGCGCAGCATAGGACCGGGAAAATATGTGGCTCCCAACACCAACTATGCTTATCTTGACCAGACGGGTGACATCAAGCTCGAACTGAATCTCGAGTATCGCTTCAATCTCTTCGGCAGTCTTTACGGTGCCGCTTTCCTCGATGCCGGCAATATCTGGTTGCTGAAGAAGGATGAGAACCGGCCCGACTCAGAGTTCAAGCCTTCCACATTCTTCCGCCAGTTGGCCACCGGTACCGGTGTGGGCTTGCGTTACGACATGGACTTCATCGTCTTGCGTCTTGACCTCGGCGTGGCTCTCCATGTGCCTTACGATACGGGCAAAAGTGGTTATTACAATATCCCGAAGTTTTGGGATGGCATTGGTGTGCATTTCGCCATCGGATATCCGTTCTGATGCCAAGAAGGAAGTGGAGAGTTAAGAATTAAGAGTTAAGAATTAAGAGTGAAGAGGGAAGAACGAAGAATCCAATGGCAAATGCGTTCCTGGCAATGTGACGGATGTGTTGCATAAACGAATTCTTTATGCTGCTATCGGCTTAACTCCTTAACTCCTTAACTCCCTAACTCCCTAACTCCTTATCGGCGCAGCCGCGGTGACTTATAAAGTAAAGTCCTTTCGTGAATTAACAGTTCATGAAAGGACTTTACTTTAACGTATGTTAAAGAGACCCATGACTACAGTTTCCGTACTCCGTCTCAAAATACGTGATTTTTCGTAAAAATGGGGAGCGCTGACAGTCAGTAAGTTACGTGAATGTTAATTTGTAAATATAGCAGAGAGACCCTCCTCTTGCTCCGTTTAGGCCGTACTTGCATCACGTTTAGGCCGTAGTTGCAATGCAAGTACGCCGTAAACGGAGTGTAAGGAGGGCCTAAAGGCAAGCAAGGGACACCAAAACGGTGTGTCAACAAGGCAAAAATGCCCTTACCGCCATTCTATTTCGAGAAAAAAGAAATGTTAAATTTTAAGAATTATCAGGACAAAAAAAAATAATCACGCTCTCTCCTGTTTTTCAAAAGAAATGGGAGTGAAACAATGGCGAAAGAACGTTAAACTTTGCATTTCACTTCAATGTTCGTGCGTAAAAAGTAAGGCAGGGATTTCCTCCTCAAAATCAACATTATCTCAGTATGGCAACTTGCGTACACGTGTTGCAATTATATCGCAAATCCGAAAATAAGCATCCGTAAGCAACAACAGCTCTTGCTCACAAAAGTACGATTTTTATTCATAAATAAAGAGATATAAACGCATAATAATCAAAAGTATGGCACGAATTTACCAGATTCTTCAGTTTTATCCTTACCTTTGTATTCTATATTGAGTTATTGTATCTGAATAATAACATCAGTTACAACAGTAAGAAAAATAGAAAGAACTCGATTAACAATATAAAACATAGTAAAATGAGAAGATTTGTAACATTCACTGTTGTATTTTTATGTGCAACAATAGGGTTTGCCCAAACGAAACAAAGCAACCAACAAGCCCCCAAAGATTCTGTTTTAAATAGAATTGATAGCCTTGTTCAAATAACGAATGCTTGGTTAGAACAAATAGAACTTGACCATTCACTGAAACAACGTTATAAATTATATCAGACAGAGAACATATACACCCTACTTCAATTAGATACTAAAACAGGAATGATAGAACAAGTTCAATGGTCTTTAGATTCAGAAAACGAAGGTAGCGTAACTATAAATAATGATGACTTGAATTATGGATTTGGTCATGGCTCTGGAAGTTTTGAACTATATCCCACAAAAAATATGTACCAGTTTATTCTACTGGACAAAACAAGTGGAAGAAAATGGCATGTTCAATGGGGGATGAAAACAAAGGAACGTTGGATTAGAAGAATTTATTAGTATTTTCACAAAAATGGCATCTAGGAGTTATCTATCAAAA
>NZ_URNN01000118.1 GCF_900549175.1 uncultured Prevotella sp.
CGTGCTCTGTTCTAAGCATGGATAGCAGCTGCATGGGTATTCGCTGAATAGTTACAACGTAATAAATATACAGATGACTTATAGAGACTTGTTTACCTTGCGCCGAGAGGCAGACATTTTTTTATTTGTCCGTGGCAAGTCTGCCTTTGGCCGACACCGACATTACATAACATTTATCATATTTTTAAATTATCGTTTATGAAAAGAAGACTGATTATGTTTCTGGCCTCGCTGCTGCTCACCGCAGGAGCTGCGCTGGCCCAGACGGCTGTCACCGGCGTGGTGATCTCGCAGGATGACGGCCAGCCGGTTATCGGAGCCACCGTACAGGTGGTCGGCACCAACGTTGGAACCGTGACGGACACCAACGGAAAGTTCACTCTCACCGCACCCCGCGGCAAGGGAACCGTGAAGGTGACCTACGTGGGCATGCAGCCTACAGAGCTTGCGGTGAAGAGCAACATGAGAATCGTGCTGAAGCACGACAACACACAGCTTGACGAAGTGATGGTCGTAGCCTTCGGCACGCAGAAGAAATCGGCGTTCACCGGTTCTGCCACCGTCATCAACACCGACGAGTTGCAGAAAGCCCAGGTGAGCAACGTAACGAGCGCCCTGGCAGGAGCCGTGCCCGGCGTGCAGCTCACACAGAACAGCGGCCAGCCCGGTTCTGACCCCACGATACGCATCCGCGGATTCAGCTCGATCAATGCAAAGAACGACCCGCTCGTCATCGTCGACGGCGCTCCGTACAGCGGCGACCTGAACAACATCAACCCCGGCGACGTGGAGTCGATGACAGTGCTCAAGGACGCGGCATCGAATGCCCTTTACGGTGCACGCGGTGCCAACGGCGTTATCATGATAACCACAAAGCAGGCCAAAAAAGGTCAGGATGCCAAAGTGACACTCGACGCCAAATACGGCTGGAACACGCGTGCCCTGCAACACTACGACGTGATAAGCAATCCGGCACAGTATTACGAGATGCACTACGGCGCACTGGTGAGCCGCTACAAGCAGGACGGACTGAGCGACGCCGAGGCATGGCAGAAGGCCAACAGCACGCTGACCGGTTCGGCTGCCAACGGCGGATTGGGATATAACATTTGGACCGTGCCCGAAGGACAGTCGATCATAGGCCGCAACGGCAAGCTCAATCCCAACGCCACACTGGGACGCATGGTTACAGGAGCCGACGGCAACGAATACTGGATTACCCCCGATGATTGGGAGGACGAGGGCACACGCACCGGCTCGCGTCAGGAATACAACCTCTCGATAAACGGCGGAAGCGACCGCGGAACATTCTATGCCTCGGCCGGCTACCTGAAGAACGAGGGCATTACGGCCAAATCGGACTACGAGCGCTTCACAGGCCGTCTGCGCGCCGACTATCAGGTGAAGAAGTGGCTCAAGGTGGGTGCCAACATGTCGTTCGCACACTACGACGTCAACTCGCTGAGTACCAGCGACGAGGGTAACGAGGTGTCTACAGCCAATATCTGGGCCTTCACCAACCGCATCGCCCCCATCTATCCGCTTTACGTGCGCAACGGCAACAAGCAGATAATGACCGACGCCAACGGCATCACCATGCTCGACTACGGTAACGGCATGAACGGCGGGCTCAACCGCCCGTTCATCGGCGACGCCAACCCCATACAGGACAATTTGCTCAACACATACCAGCGTGAGGGCAACTCGGCAAGCGCCACCGGATTCATCGACATCGACATCATCGAGGGATTGAAACTGACACTCAACGGAACATACCATCTCGACGAGACACGCGGTACGGTGGTTCACAACCCCTACTACGGACAGTTTGACAACACCGGCGGAACTGTAAATAAGGAGCACGACCGCAACTACAACTACAACCTGCAGCAGCTGCTCAACTACACACGCACCTTCGCCGACAAGCACACGGCAACCTTGCTTCTCGGACACGAATACTACGACAACTGCGACTACGTGCTGTATGCCTCAAAGTCGAAGATGTTCTCGCAGGACAACAAGGAGCTCAACGGAGCCATACTCGACGAACAGAGCGCAGGCTCATACAAACTGCGTTACAACAACGAAGGCTACTTCGGACGCCTGCAGTACGACTACGACGACAAGATATACGCCTCGGCATCGCTGCGCCGCGACGCCTCGTCACGCTTCGCGGTAGACCACCGCTGGGGTACGTTCTGGTCGGCAGGTGCAGCATGGATAATGACCAAGGAGAAGTTTATGGAGAGTACCTCCGGCTGGCTCGACATGCTCAAGGTGAAGGCCTCCATCGGTTCGCAGGGTAACGACAACATCGGTAACTTCCGCTACACCGACCTGTTCAACATCAACAACTCGGGCGGCGAGATAGGTACATCATTCAACGCCAAGGGTACGGAAGACATCACTTGGGAGACCAACACCAACTTCAACGTGGGTGTGGAGTTCCAGATGTTCAAGCGCCTGACCGGTTCGTTGGAGTTCTACCACCGCAAGACCACCGACATGCTCTTCGCCTTCTCTGTGGCTCCGTCGCTTGGCTACTCGAGCTATTACGACAATGTGGGAGACCTCTACAACCAGGGCTTCGAGCTTACGCTCAACTACAACGCCATCAACAAGAAGAACTTCCAGTGGGACGTGAACTTCAACATCGCATCACTCAAAAACCGCATCACCATGCTCCACCCCGACAAAAAGACCAACACCTTCTACGATGCCGACGGAAAGGAGTACAAGGGATACACAAGCAGCAACTTCGTTATCGCCGAAGACATTTCGATGTACACATGGCGTCTGCGCGAGTTTGCGGGCGTGAACGAAAACGGAGAGTCGATGTGGTGGAAGAACAAATATGAAGAAGTGACCAACGCCGACGGCACCAAGACAAAGAAATGGGCCGGACGCGAGACCACGACAACATATTCGGAGGCCGACTACTACGTGACCGGCGAGACAACCATCCCGAAGTTCTACGGAGGTTTCGGCACCACGCTTCAGGCTTACGGCTTCGACCTGTCGGTAAACTGCTCGTTCCAGCTCGGCGGAAAGCAGTATGATGCAACATACGCCGACTTCATGTCATCGCCCACAAGCAACTATACCGGATCCAACTTCCACAAGGATCTGCTCGATGCATGGACACCCGAGAACAACGGCAGCGACATCCCGCGCTTCCAGTACAACGACCTGTACAGTTCTTCCGCGTCTACACGCTTCCTCACCAACGCAAGCTATCTGAACATCGAGAACATCAACCTCGGCTACACACTGCCGTCGTCGCTGATGAGAAAGATTGACATAGAGAAGCTGCGCATCTATCTCTCATGTGAGAACGTATGCTACTTCTCGGCACGCAAGGGCTTCGACCCCCGCCAGTCGTACGACGAGACAACCAACGCCACATTCTACTCGCCCATCAGGACATTCTCCGTTGGTGCCACCCTTACATTCTAACCGTATAACGAACGACAAAGAAAGGAACATATAACAATGAAGAATATATATAAAAGAATATTTCCGGTGTTCTGTCTGGCCGCCACAATGTCATTGGGCAGCTGTATAGAAGAGGTGGAGCCGGAGGATGACTACGCCACCAACGAGCAGGTAGGAGCATCGGCCAGCGCGCTCGAGGCATCAGTGAACGGTATACCCACGCAGATGACCGAAGGATATCTCGTATACAAGGGAGAGCAGGTGAACGAGACCGACATGGGATACCCGCAGTTCATGATTGCCCTGACGGAGATGCTGGGCGACATGTACCCCGGCGGAGAGCCGGGCTACGACCACTACACGTCGTACAACACGCTGCAGGGCACATATCTGTCTGAGACAATGTATTTCTCATACCTGCCGTGGTTCACGCTCTATCAGTTCGTAAAGACAGCCAACGACGTTATCGGTGCCGTCGACCTCGAGGCCGCCACCGACCAGCAGAAGGGACTGCTCGGTTCGGCATACGCCGCACGCGCCTTCGACTACTATATGCTGATGACACTCTTCGAGCCGGTGGAGAACAAGTATACCGACTGCTCGAAGGTGCTCGGGCTGACCGTGCCCATCGTTACGGAGGCCACCACGGGCGAAATAGCCAAGAACAATCCGCGCGTGAGCCACAAGGAGATGATGGAGTTCATCCTGTCCGACCTTGACAAGGCCATCGAGTGCCTCAAGGTGACCGACGCCAAGAGCCGCCGCCTGCCAGGTCTGGCCGCCGCCTACGCCATACGCGCCAAGGTGCACCTGTGGGACGCCGACTACGAGAACGCCGCCAAGTATGCCCGCATGGCCATCGACGAATCGGGTGCCCGTCCGATGAACCAATCGGAGTGGACCGACCCTACCACCGGCTTTGCCAAGGCTTGCCCGTCGTGGCTGTGGTACATCAACTACTCGGGTGAGAGCATGGGCAACCTCGCCAACTTCGTGGGATGGATGTCACCGGAGGCGGAATGGGGATACGGAGAGCTGACCATGCCCTGCATCGACAAGTCTCTGTACGACAAGATAGGTACGAACGACTTCCGCAAGAACGTGTTCGTCAATCCGGGCAAGTACGCATACTACAACTATCAGACATCGCGCGACCGCGACTTCATCGAGAACGCGCCCGACTACATGGCACTGAAGTTCCGCTGTCTCAACGGCAACCACGCCACCTACTCCATCGGCGGTGCCACCGACGTGCCCGTGCTGCGTGTGGAGGAGATGTATCTGATAGAGGCCGAGGCCGTGGCCGCATCGAAGACCGTGGCCGAGGGTGCGGCGCTGCTCAACGCGTTCATGAAGACATACCGTGACCCGGCATACAGCTTCACCACCACCGACCTGCGCCGCTTCCAGCTCGAAGTGCTCACACAGATGCGCATAGAGTTCTGGGGTGAGGGCAACGCCTTCGCCTCGGCAAAGCGACTCAAGCCCAACGTGATACAGAACTATGAGGGAACCAACGCCCCGTCAGACCCGCACAAGATAAACTGCGAGGGCATAAAGCCCAACTGGACACTGTGCATACCTATCAACGAGATTAATGCCAACCGCGCCATCAACGGCTTGAACAACCCCAACCCATCGGCCGCCGTAGAAGGCCCGACACCCATAGGGACGTTCGCACCGGGTAAATAAACATATCAAACATTATAAAACAAACAACGATGAAAATAAATAAGATATATTTTTCGTTCATGGCTATGCTGGCGATGATGCTCACGGCCTGTTCGTCGGACGATGACTACAGCGGCCCCGGAGCATGGGATGCCGCCGAGGGCTATGCAGACGTGGAGTTTGTGAAGACATCGTACAGCCTCGAGGTAGACCCCAACGACCCCACCACCATGCAGGTGGAACTGAAACGCCGCAACACAAGCGGCAGCGTCACTGTGCCATTCACGGTGGTAAGCAACGACGATAAAGTGTTCACCGCAGGCAACGCCACATTCGCCGACGGTGAGGAAACGGCTACGGCCGACATCGACTTCTCAAAGGCTGAAATCGGCACGACATACTCGCTCGTCATCAGCATTGACGACAAGGCCGCCACATCACAGTACACAGAGAAATCGGTATGTAAAATCACCATCACACGCGTGAAATGGAACGACGTGGGCTACTATGTCGACGGCGAAACGGGAGAGAAGGTTGAAGGTTACGCAATGTACCGCGAAGACTACCTTACCACTTTCTTCAACGTGGAAAACATCGAGTTCCCCACCCGCATACAGGAGCGCGAGGACAAGCCGGGCTATTTCCGACTCATCAACACATACGGAGCGGGATTCCCGTACAACGAGCCGGGCGACTATGATGCCGACAACGACTACTACATATTCATCGATGCCACCGACCCCGACAAGGTGTTCATCCCGTCTGCCTGCCCTGTAGGCATGGACTGGGGGTACGGCATGTTCTACATGCACAGCTTTGCCGGATATTACCGCGCAAAGAACGACCCAAAAGCCGATGATTACTACGGTACATACGCCAATGGCGTAATCTCGTTCCCGAAAGGCGCCCTGATGATAGCCATGGCCGACTATAACGACGGCGGACTGTATGCAAGCAACAACAACGGATTGTTCAGAATAGTTCTCGACCCGAGCAAATTGAAATATGAGGCATCGCTGGAGGAAGACTTCACATGGGAGGAAGTGTTCTACGGTGAATACAGTTCCGAGAGCCTCGGAACCACCGGCAAGGCCAAGTTGCTCAAGGGTACGTGCGTGACCACAACCGACAACTGCGACAAGGTGTTCGCCGAAGAGTACGGAACGGCCTACAAGGTGGTGGCACCCTATGCCGACGGCTACGACCTGACATTCTGCGTGAAGGAAGACGGCAGCATCACCATACCGGAGGATTACACCATCCAGGCCACCGGTCTCAAGGCAATGTCTACTATGATATATGCCAAAATAAATGCCGCCGTGTCATCATTCGGCGAGAATGAAATACAGCTCAACATCTCGTTCCAGGACGAGAAGGGAACGCTCGACTTCGGCACAACCACCGAGACTCTGGCAAACATCACATACACACCCGTAGGAACGGGTACATACACTTACACCTGTCTTTTCGAAAACCCGATATCCGTTCCCGGATACGTGCTCAGCAAGCGCGACGACAAGGACAACGTGTACATGATAAGCGGATGGGGAGAGGAAGAAGTGAACTTCATCTTCACATGGGACAAAGCCACAAACGACTGCGCCGTTGCCGAGCAATATTATTGCATGGATGACACGTACGGTGCCATCAGCGTGGCCGACATACCCACATGGCAGGGCAACCCGGCTATGTATGAAGATTTCCCGTCATACTACGATGAAGCCACAAGCACATTCCATTTCAATGTATCATACTTCGTGAGTGCCGGTTATCTCGGATATGGCGAGGAGACGTTCCAAGTCACATTCAACAGCAATGCCCCTGCAAAGGCCAAGGCCGCAAGAACGATACCTTCCGTCAACATCGGAAAGAAATCGTTAAAGTCAGACCACAAGCGTCCGGCCCGCTTCACTGCCAAAAAAACAAACATCAAGGCAATCAAGAACAACGCGACACCGTTTGCAGCGTTCTAATGCCGCAATCTGAATAAAATTGACATCCCCATCCCTGAAAGCATACAAAAGCTGCAGGGATGGGGATGTTTTTATTGACGGTAAAACGTTGTCCCATACCGTTTATACATAAACTTCGTGTTATCAAAACTATTTTCATTATTACAAAAAAAATATTGATATAACATGCACGATTCTCAATAAAATAACTTATATTTGCAGCATATAAACTTTAGAGCGGGAAATGGGTATATAGTTACTTCATTTTTATTACCAATAAAAAAAATAATAGTATGAAAAAGTTGTTTTATTCATTATTCGTTTTTGCCATTATGGCATGTACAAACTCTGTTGAGGACATAAACGATTTTAAGTCCGCCGACACAAAATTGGCAGGCATCAGCAATGGGCACAGAGTTAAATATAACGACATTCTGACCTTAGACCAATGTCAAAATGCACAGACAAGAACGGAGTCAGAAGCATCTGTGATTGAATGTCTGACAAATGACGTGAAAGACACAATGATCTATGTAGTAAAAAAGGGAAATGGTGGTTGGATCATGTATTCTTCCGATACACGAGTTCCCGCTATTGTTGCCCTAAGTGAAAGCGGTTCTTTCGATGAACTCATGCAAATAGATGGTGCACAGCTGTGGATTCAGTCCATCATTGACGATATGAATACGATAAGAGAACTGCCCGATGACATGCTGAATTTTACACAAGCAGAAATAGAAAGCAACAAGGCTTTTTGGAAATCTGTTTCTTCTCCTGACGAATACGTGAAAGAAACTATGGGAGCTTCCACAAGAGCAGATTTACCATCATTCTTGGGACATTATGAACTTACAAATAGTGAATATCATTCTGAAGTTTACGATTCCATTGATAGAATAATTAAAACAGATTGGCATCAGGGCTTTCCCTATAATATATATTGTCCACTCAAATCTAATGACACTATCAAGCATGCTCCTGCTGGCTGTGTGGCAATAGCAGGTGCCCAAATGTTATATTTTCTACACGACAAATACAACGTACCCCAAACAGCCCCATCAGAAGCCTATTGCAACGGCGACATAAATTCGTATACTTGGGCGCAAACTAATTATACATCGGAAATATGGGATGAAATGAGCGTATCGGGTTATAAAGCCGCTCCGTTGATTGCTGATGTCGGACGACGCATAAATATGAAATATGGTAATGCTGAATCCAGTGCAATAACAAGCGATTTGGTGAATAAAGTTTTTGTGCCATATGGCATATCTTGCACGTATACGCAATATAATGTTGACCAATTAAGAAACAGTCTGTCAAATGGCATGCCTGTTCTTCTTAGGGCTTCCGCCAGTACTTCAACAGGACAATCGGGACATGCGTTTATTGCAGACAGGTATAAACGCGAACGAATTGTCACAAAGAATTATTACAGATGGGTTTATGATAATCCGTCTGACAAGCCAAGACCTGTTGTTGATGAAAAAATAGAATACACTTACTCATCACCGAAGATTACTATGATTGGTATGAATTGGGGATGGGGGTATAATTATTATTTCAAAGATGAATGGTTCACCTTAACCGGTGATTGGATTAGCAAAAACATAAACATGTCCATCTATAATTGGAATATTTCCAGACACATGATTTATAATTTTCAAGTAATCAAATAATCAATTAAATAACAACAAATTATGAGACACTTTATATTAATATTGCTTTGCGTCATCTGTGGCCTCAGCTTAAATTCATGCGGGGATGAGGAGACTATAGATCCCGGCTGGGGTAACTCTGCACCACCACCTTTTAGACCATATATATTGGAGGGAGGCGTAATTTCGGATATAGGTTTGTATTGCGTACCACCAAATGGAGGAACCGGTGAGGTTTGGTATGACTATTATAAAAGGACGAAAACCCTCACAAACTATTCCGATGCCGAATTTATCCTGATGCCCAATACCAACACATGGGTCTATAGCACCGAAGACATGGAAGAGTGGACAGCCATCAGCAATCTGGAAAATAAGTATGAGGAGGAAAAGACACTATTCATGTATGAAGATTACAAAGAGTGCATTAAACACACAGGCACTTGGTGGCCGGATTATTTTTCAGCATACGTAACTGGCGATGTGACCATTGTCTGCGACAAAACACTTTGGGGCGAGGCACCGGGTACAAATCTGATTGGACACTTCATAGACAGACATTATACCCCATGTATGCCCGTGGGCATTGAGAACCCGGCGTTGGCCTATCGTTTCGGTGAAGAAATACCAAAGAACGTGCAGGACCGCTTAATCAACGGAGCTTGGATTAAGACAACATACATTCTAAATTTCGCCACCGAGCCAACCGAGAAATACAGTGAACTGACATTCCACATCACCATGCCGATGACAATAGAGCACATCAGAGACTATGCCGTTGCAAAATATAAAGGCGAAGAAACTGGACCTATATTCACCAACCACGTGTTTGAGGCAGACTGCAAGATATTGTTTGAGTGGAAATAGAAAGAATATACACCTGTCAGAACGGTACATATACTTACACCTGCCTTTTCGACAGTCCACTTTCCGTCCTGAATTTATAATTTTCAAGTAATCAATTAAATAACCATAAATTATGAGACACTTTATATCAATATTGCTTTGCGCCATCTATGGCCTCTGCTTAAATTCATGCGGGGATGAGGAGACTATAGATCCCGGCTGGTGTGATTTTCCTGGTCCAATGCCGTCAGAAGGTTATTTGATTGATGGAGGTCGTATTACCGGAATCAGTTTGTATGGTATCCAAAGCACATCAAATATTGATTATGTGTGGCAGAACTTTTATGAAAGGACGCAAAAGTTCACAAGTTATTCCAAAGTTACATTGGATCTGATTATAATCAGCTCCGGCCAGACGTATGAGCCCATTGACAAGGAAGAAATGGATGGCATCAACATGATTGAAAACGAATATGAGAAAGAAAGGGGCGGGTTTATTTTAGAAAACTTCATGACAAAGAAGTGGACAGTTTGGAACAACATATATACAGCGTACGTCAATGGCGAAGTTTCCATTGTTTGCGACAAAAAACTTTGGGGCAAGACTCCGGGTACAAACTTGATAGATCACTTCATCAATGTCAAACCCATAGGATGCCTGCCGGTGGGTATAGAAAACCCAAAAATGCTTTATAATTACGATGAAGAGAAACCATCAAACTTGACAAAAATATTAGTAGATGAAGGCTGGCTTATAACGCAATACTATCTAAAATTCGCCACCGAACCAACTGAGAAATACAGTGAACTGACATTCCACATCACCATGCCGATGACCTTAGAGCACATCAGAGACTACGCCGTTGCAAAATATAAAGGCGAAGAAACAGGACCTATATTCACTAACCACGTGTTCGAGACAGACTGCAAAATATTTATTGAGCGGTAGTGGAGGCACCGTGATAAATCAGGGGAATTTCCTATTAAGGGGGATTAAATAAGGTTTATGAGGGTGTATCAAAATGCGAGAGAAGCACATTTTGATACACCCTCCTTGCCCACTCATACCGGCCTCAATTCAACCGTCAGTCCCATTGCTGCTGCAATCTTATACAACGTGGCAACCGTGGGAACTGTCAGTCCCCTCTCTATCCGTGATATATATCCCTTATCTGCTCCGATACGCCTTGCAAGTTCTGATTGCGTAAGGCGAGCCCTTTTGCGTGCATCAAGCAGAATTTGGGCATTGTATTCCTCCCATGCCTTTTCTCTGTTCTTCTCTCTTTCTGAAGAGCCTTCCTTACCGAGACCCTCATCCAACCAAGCATCCAAATCGTAGATGTCTTTACTTATTTCCTTTATACTCATAATATTCATTTTTTAGCTTTATTGCTTTATTTATTTCATCATTCGGTGTCTTCTGCGTTTTCTTTCTGAACGCATCTTTCTCATGGTGCAAAGGTAGTAAAGGTTATACAATTGTATAACTTTTCTGCAATCAATTTGGTTAATAACCTTAATTATGGTTCATCCGACATTTAGAGTGATATATTAATGCTCAATGGCACAGTCATGCAATGGTA
>NZ_URNN01000119.1 GCF_900549175.1 uncultured Prevotella sp.
GTGCTCTGTTCTAAGCATGGATAGCAGCTGCATGGGTATTCGCTGAATAGTTACCGGTGAGTTTACCCATCATAAAAAACATCAAACCTTATGAAGATACTGATTCTTGAAGACGAACAACGCAATGCAATGCGTCTCATAAGATTGCTGAATGATATTGATCCTACGTTTGTAATTGAAGGACCATTTACAAATATAAAAGAGACTGTTGATTTTTTCCAATCAGGAAAAACAACAGACCTCATCCTTGCGGATATTCGTCTTACTGATGGTCTAAGTTTTGAAGCTCTTAAATATGCTCCGGCAACAGTCCCCATCATATTCACCACAGCATACGATGAATATGCGGTACAGGCTTTTAAATTTAATAGTTTCGACTATCTGCTGAAGCCGGTAGACGCTGACGAACTTGAGGCAGCCATTGATAAAGCCACCAAAGCAGGCAGAAATTATGCCGACGAGAATCTCCGGCAGCTTTTCGATACGTTGCAGAAGCACCAATGCCGCTATCGGGAACGCTTCCTCCTGCCTTATCGTGATGGCTACAAGACGATACGTGTATCAGATATCAACCATGTAGAAACCGAGAAGAAAACGGTATATCTTCGTTTGAACAACGGTACGTCAGAGGCTGTCAACATGTCGATGGACGAACTTGAACAGCAACTCAACCCTGACTGTTTTTTCCGTGCCAACCGCCAATACATCATCAACGTGGAACATGTATTATTTATTGGCAATTTTTTCGGTGGTAAACTTATTATTCGCCTAAAGGGCTATCCTGACACAAGAATAACAGTCAGTAAGGAAAAAGCCCAGCGGCTTAAAGAGTGGATTGATAGGTGAAATGTCGTGACGATTGATTCCCCTCATATAGTTAATCTTTTCCATCTAAAGCCACTTCCTGTGCTTAGCATATAACATAGCAGCACACATAATCACCATTCCACCAACGGAGAATCCAATCAGTTTCCAAAGCTTCATGGAGTGAAACAGGAAGACGTTGGCAGCAATCACAAGTCCAAGGAAAGCGACAAGGAAGAAGAACACAATGAACAGGCAATAGGCGGCTGGCAAAGGGATAGATACCCTTTTGTCAGCCGTCATTGCTTTCTTGACAGTTGTCTCCACCTTAGATTTGAACGTGTCAGCAGCAAGCGTGCCTTGCGCTTTGGCTAAAGTTATCAGCTGAGATTCCACATCTTTCGGGATATGCACTGCGCTCGCTTCCTTCAACGCATCTACAAGTGGCGACAACTTGCTTATGGTAGCATTGATGTTCGACAGGGTTTCTGTAAGGACAGCTATTTCCTTGCTCACCTCTGCCTCTTTTCTGTCATGTTCCTGCTCTGGTGAGAACTTTTCCAACTCAGCGCGGAGTTGCTCTGTATTTGTAATCTTCATGTCTAAGGATGTTGTTATTACTGTTTGTAAAATCTGTTATCTTCTCATGCCTTTCTTTGGTTTTCTGCCCAATGCCTTGACGGCGGCTTGCGCACAACGGCGTGCCCACTCCTTTTCGTTCTCATCCTTGTCTCTTCCCCATCCTTGGTCGGACGAGCTGTCACCTCCTCCACCCGAAGGCGTTACATCAGGAACAGCGAGCATGGTGAAGAATGCCATCGCAAGATTGGTGAGCGGCTGCCAGTTGGCAACCTCACGACTGTCAAACTCGCCTTCAAGGAGAGACATGACATCATCAGGGATATAACGGGTGAAGGTCTTTCCTCCACTATCAATGGTAACCTTGGAACGGCTGAGCTTCCATTGCGTGTAATCCTTGGCAAAGGTTGAACGTAAAGTCCTGTTGGTTCCTTGTGGTTTGGATGGTTGTGGCTGCTGTGGCGATTGATGCACAGGCGTACCCGATTGCTGCGGAGACATTGCCACCGATGGCTGGTGCAGTCTCTGCCAGGTCTTCTCTATCCTTGATGCTGTCAAGTTACGACTTGTTCCAAGGTCGGAAGCCTTATAACGCACATTCGGGTTCTTCTTGCTGAGAAGAGTATAACCCCTTACCACGCCTTGCTTGTCAATCTGTGATTTGACATAGTACCCCTTGCCATACAGCCTCTGAAAATAATCATCAAATGACCATTGATGCATGGCACGCAATACTTCCATGCAATCCTCGTTGACTTGCTGGATGTTGGAAGTCCGTATCTGGTTTGCCGTTGTCCATCCTCTTCTCTTGGCAACAGTCTCCGCTGCCCGTTGTGCGCGAAGATGAATCTGATGGTCATTGTTGATGTTCCCCTCCTCGTCCACACGGCAGACAAGGGCATGCAGATGAGGGATGCCGCTGTTCGACTCTTTGTGAAGCCAGACCGTGGCTTTGCTCCCCAAAATATTAGTGGGCGAAGAAAGTGTTCTTCCCTTACCGTCATGAATGGTCTGCCTGTCGAACTCCTCGGCAAACTTCTGCCACAACTTCCGCCAATCGTCTATTGTGAAGTCTTTAGTGTGCTCCATTGCCGGACTGACCTCTATATGGATTACAGAGTTTTTGATGCCGGGATGGCTGTTTGCCGTGAGTGACATTTCAAGCCAGATGCCCATCGCGTCCAGGTCGGGAGAAAGGTATTGGTCACATACATGATGTATCTTCTCAGGCTCTTTCTTGTTCCTCGACTCACCTTTGATGTACCGCAGGGCATTGATACCATGCGATATTGCCTTTGCCTTACCAATCATAAGTTTATTCCCTCCTTATAATCATTCGTCGTGCGTGGACTAAAGACACCTGTTTTCATCACGAACTGCAAGTACTCTATTACAAGGTCAGTTACAGAAACCACTTTCTCGTACCAATCAAGCATCATACGATGGTTGCGGAAGAGTGACAGTTTCTCCTCTTTCGTCAGTCCTGACAGGGCATTAGCGAAGTTGACCATGTCACGGCGGCTGTCTCCGAGATTTCGCAGCAATGCTTTTTCCTCGTCAGAGAGACGAGCCTTCAGCTGCACACTATACAACAGCGAGCGGAAAAGTGCACTTTTATTGATGCCGCAGCGTTTTGCCAGCAGTCCTGCCATGCGGTACTCCTTTTCCGACAACCGGATGGTAACGGTACGGCTCAGCTTGTCCTTGTCTTGGTCATTGCTACCTGTGGCAATATTACCTTCGGCAGCGTTACCAACAGTGATGTTCTTTATTCTCTTATTTGTCATATCAATATTCTAATTGTGTATTAATTCGGCAATGATGCTGTTTCATTACCATTGTTATAACAGTATTCACTTCCGTTTAGAAGGGTGTCTATACAACCCCTCCTACAAAAGGTTATTGGCAGGATGCGAGCCTGCGAGCGTCCTTATCATGCGAACGACAGTGAGGATGCGAGAGCGCCTTGGTGTGGACAGAGCGTAGCGATGTAACACAAAGGCATATCTCGCAACAAAAAATCTGCGGCTCGGCTACGCACACATCTACAACAGCCATAGACCAATGGCATGAAGTCGTTGGAGGTGCATGAAAGCCAGTCTGACAAGCGTGGGCAATGTGCCGGTTTGCTTCTCTTTGTCCGCCTCGCAAGAAGTCGATGATGTTTCCTTCTCTTCCCTCTTGTTAAGCCATTTCCCTCTGTTTGATGCGGTGTGGATTGGCGATGAAGCCGTTCCCTTTCAGTGTCCACCCATCAATACAGGGGAAAGTCATATAGGAGGCTATCCGTGACGGATAGATTCTGATTAACCCCAACAATTCCATCCTCTGTAGAAGATTCCTTATCCGTTTACGCCCAAGGTGCCAGAGTGCTGACAGCATCTCTTCGGAATATTGCATCTGACCGATATGCAACAGCAGTGGTCTGCGGAAAACGAAATGAGGGAAAGAAGAATGATGAGGCGAAGCCTCAGAGGTGTACGAGTCTGAAGAGCAGGATGCTTCCGACACATCTGAGAACTGCATCCTTACAAGCAGGTCATGGAAGAAACGCCTGTTGGTTTTCAGAACGCCGTCATCATCTTTCGTTGTTCCATCCAACCAGACAATTGCCTCTGCGGAAAGACGGAAGATGACGCTTCCGACATTTGCCGGGAACATCGAAGATGCCGTTTCCTTGTTCTTGTTATTCATACGCTACAAATGTATTTTACTTGATTGATATAAGAGGGACAAAGCACGGGACTGACAGCTGTTCCTTGATATTAGGCATTGCTCCTTGTTCCATACAATGACACTCCTTTCTGATGAATCCTTCTCTTAGTGGGAAGAAGCGGCAAGTGCAGATGTTTCACACTTTATGTGCAGATAATCGGTGATGTATATGCACATACTCATAAAGACCTCTGCACCTGCTTGCTTCTTTACCGTGAATGAAACCTGCTCCGGTTATGACTTTGCCGTCGTGTTCACGTTAGCATTAACAGAAGTGACGGCATTGGCTCCAGGACGCTTGTCGAAGTTGTTGTAAACCTCCTCGATGTCCTTCTTGCAGACGGCAATGGTGAACAGGGACTGTCCCAGGAGAATAGCCTGCTGCTTGTCCACATAGTCTGCCACTCGTTTCATCAGAAGAAAGGAACGGCTCACCCGATGTCCCTGTATCATCTCTGTGCTGCGCTGGTTGTTGTTCAACCCATAGTTGAGATAACGGTTCACGGCTATGCGGTCATCATGGAGCATGTCATCACCCGATGTCTTTTCATCTGCAATGGCAATGCTCACCCTGAGGGCATCAGCCTCGTACATTCCTACTGATTCCAGAAAGCCTCGGATAACCTGTGCATCCTTGGAACAGTCATTCTTTCTCTCACTCTTTCCTGCACTCTTCTTCAGTGCGGGAGCGGATGCCATATTGGCAACCTGCTCCATGTTCTTGATCTCGTCCATTCAATAATGAATTAAAGGGTTAATAACTGGTGTTGTCTATTTGCGGCTGATGATGTAGCGGTTGGCTTCCTCCTCTATCTCATCCTGCGAGGAGATGCGCACGCCTGTGAGGAATGCGTCGAGATCCTCCTGCTTGAAGAAACACAACTTGCCCGTGGGCTTATACATGGGAATGGCTCTCCGCATCATCAGCTTGCGGAAGTAGGAGAGTTTGAAACCGCAATACTCAGCAGCCTCCTTAGTGCTTAACAGCTTTTTCTTTTCGCTCATATATAATCTGTTTTTGGTGAATAATACGTGCCTCATTCGTCATGAAGACAGTGCAAAGGTAGTGAGGAAATAAAGCCGAAAAATGAATGTAAACAGTACAAGAAGAGCGAATTGCGAATTATAAACAGGATTATAAACAGAACCAATCGGATTATAACGGAACAATAAACACAACATAAACTCCGAATAACCCTATATGGGAATGCAAGGGAATGTGCCTCGGAGTCCGCTGCGGAAAAGGGCACAAAAAATCCCGCCACTTTCTCACGGTGACGGGAAACAAGGAGTATGTCTGCCCATACGGATGTGGGCTGCAAATGTAAAGGTCAATGCCCTTTGAAATACTGGAGGTCGTATGTGTCCAATGCCGGGCGAAGCCGTATGGCCTTGCGGAGCAGTCGGGCAATCTTCTTCTGGTGCTGTGTGGAAGAGTCCCTTGTCTCCTGCTTGTACCTGCTGACGGTCTGTGTGCCGTTGTTGATGGGCCACAGTTTCTCGAATATCTTCCACTTGCCCTGACGTATGTTCAGTGCCGTGCATACCGCATCGGCGATGTAGGCATATAGCGTCTGGTTGATTTCTCCGTCCTCTTTCATGATGGCAGGTCTCAGCTCGTTGTCAAGGAAGCCGCCCTCACGAAGAAGGAGCATGAGGAACAGGGCATCTTCTGACTGAAGAGGCTGGGGAAACTGCGCCTTGATGTCGGAGGGAATGCCTGCAACCATCTTCTCATAATATGCAGCCTCCTCTTCCTGGCTCATGGACTTAGGTGTCGATGAGGGAGTGATTGTCTGTGCTTCCTCTGTTTTGGACACTGTTTCTTCCATACCTTTCTTCCTCTTCATGACTCTTTCATTCCAGAGTCTCAGTAAAAAGGAAGATATTTGTCTGCCATAGACCATGCACACCATATACGGCAGTAGGAAGATGACCGCAAAGAGGGACAGCATGACAATGGCAGTGCTCCAGTCGAGATGCTTGTCGGGAGTAAGGATGAAGGACAGCAGCAGTGAAAGGAGAAACCATGTAGCTGCCATGACCGAGCGGTCTTTGGAGAGCCACTTGTCTATGATGGAATCATACAGGAGGAAGAACTCGCTCACGAGTGCTATCCATGCGGACAAGGAGAAGAAGGAGAAGACAAAGCCTTCCGTGTTCGCCTCCATGCGGAAGGCAATCACGGCAAATATCGTCAATGCTGTTGCTGCCGTCAATGTCAGTGGAAGAAGCATGTATAGGACAGTATCTTTGGGACGGTTCATTGGTGGCTTAATGTGGATTACTATAACAGTGCGTCAGTGAGCGACCAGTAGAAGAATGCTTCGGGGTTGCCCATTTTCAGCTTGTTCAACTTTGTAGTCAGTCCGTTACTTATCATCATGCCAGATACCGACAAGGGATTGCCGTCGTAGTGCCTTACCTCATGGATGCCTTTCTCCAACAGCGTTGCGAGATAAGCCGCCTTGGCTGCATCAGCTATTGCGTTCTCAATCTTGTAGTTCTGCCTGTACATGAACGGGCGGATGCTTATGATGCCTTTCTGGAGCAGGGCGAATTTCTCCTTATCTACAAATCCTCTTGCGGAGATATTCAGTGCGGTCTGCCTTATGTCTTCATAGATGACTGACAGATCATGCGTGGGCAGGCCTCTATATCCAAGTTCCACAGACGCAATCTTTGAGAAGGCAGCTTCTGTGATGGTGAGATTATCCACACGGTCGAAAAGCCTTCCTACATCATACAGCTGCTTAATGATTTCAAGGGTCACCAGCTTGTCATTCTTGTAATAGGGAATGCCTGTGGTCTCTGGTGCAAAGGCGGTCAGTTTGTCGCCAAGTATGTCGCCAATGGAGGGGACATTGACCAGAGGGCATTCTCCGACAGTCTCTATCAGCTCGTTTTGGATAGGCACACGCTCCACCTGCTGATAATGGCAGTCCTCATACAGCACATCCAACAGTATATATGATGTCCTGTCCATGTCTGCTTTGAATGCCACCTGATAGAAAAACTTGGAATGGCTTTTGGGCACATCCGTACCTGCCTGTTTCCGTTCCACAAGCTTGTAGTCGATAAATCCGCAATCCGCATACGAGGCAAGGTATTGCTCGATGTCCGTCCCCGGCGGACACATGATGTCGATGTCTATCGACAGACGGTGGGGAGTGTCATGCAGCAGAAGCATCAGGCATGAGCCGCCCTTGAAATGGAACGGGCAGCCCGAACGTGCAAGCATATCCAACAGGGAAAGCGCACGGATGACTTTCTCAATGAGGTTGGTATCTGAATAGTTCAGCTCTTTGGCTTTTGTCTCTATCCACTCTGTTGTAAAACATTTGTTGTCAATCATAATTTCTCTTCTATTTTTAGTCCACGCCTTTTCGCATAGCGTCTCAGACGGGTGGTGTTAATGATATAAAGTGCCTTGGCATTGTCCATCATGCGTTCTGCCTCCGCACCATGCAGGTAGGAGAAGTCTGCGTCCTTGTTTATGTCCACCAGCAGTTTCTCCAATGTCGGTACAGGCACTCCTTCCGTAGTCTGCAAGGGAGCCTCGGTAACGAGAGGCTTGACTATGATGCCTCCCTTCCCAAGGTCAATGTAACGATATACCATATCTGCATCAGGCATCAGCCACACCTCCTTGCCGGTATGCTCCTTGATATGCTCGAACAGGCTTTCCATCACCTGGCGGTCAGTCTCCACGTATGTCATGCTGTTGCCGGACAGATGATGCTGCAGGGGTGCGATGCAACTTCCGTTGTATATGCACAACGGAGCGAACGGGAAACGTTCTTTCAGGTTCCTCGCCAAGTCCAGCTCCTCGGATGTCAGTTTGACGGCAAACAGGTTCTTGTGTCCTGCCGAAGCATACACCCCACGGGCTATGCGGACAATCTCGCCCTTGTCCACCATCCTTGAAAGCATACAGTTCATGGTGTTGCGGGCGGTCATGCCCATTGCCGACAGCCAAGCCCAAAGGTCGCCCAAGGAGAACGATTCTTTCTCTGCGGAGTATTGCAGTATAAGGTTCTTGTATGTGTCCATCTTTCTTCTTGAATGCAATTTGCCTGCAAATATAATACAAAAACGGCAACGAACAAAACTTATTGCCGTTTTTATACTAATAACGTATGTTTTCTTGATGTTTCGCAAACATTTTTGCCATAATCATGCAAATGCTGCATCAATCAGGCTGACGGCATCGTCTTTCTTCTTGTTGATGATTTTGGCGTAAATCTGTGTCGTCTCCACCTTGGTATGGCCAAGCAGTTTGGACACCGTGTAGATGTCCGCTCCCAGCGTCAGCATCATGGTAGCGAATGTATGTCGGCTGCAGTGGAACGTGATGGGCTTGGTTATCCCTGCCGAGTCAAGCCAGTCTTTGAGCAGAAGCCTCGTGCTTACCTGTACGGGGAGTTTTGGGAAGATGCGGTCGTCATCCTTGGCATCATGTCTTTCGGGAAGCCATTGCAGGGCTTTCTTCGACAATGGCAGGTAAATCGGTGTCTTTGTCTTGTGCATGATGATATGCAGGCGGCACTGGCCGTTGTCGTCTGTCAGCTGTCCCCAGGTTATCTTCCTGATGTCGCTCGTGCGCAGTCCGCAGTAACATCCGAAGAGGAAAGCCTGCTTTACATACAAGTGCTTGCACTCCGTCTCTTCCAGACGTTTCACTTCCTCAATGGTAAGGAACTCACGCTTGCTTTCCTGCGCTTTTACCTTGTCCTGTGGCGTGAGCCTGTTCATGGGGTTTTCGGGAAGAACGTCCTCGCGGACTGCCATGTTGAGTGCGTTCCTCAGACAAGCCATGTAGTTGATGACCGTGTAGGCTTGAATCTGTGTGCCGTCCGGCTTCCTGTGCTTGTTCCGAAGATAGTCGGTCAATCCGACGAGATAATCCCTGTCCACATCCCGTATGGCAATGTCCATGCCATAACCGCTGAGGGCATGGATGGTATTGGCGATAAGCTTTCTGTCCTTGATGCCACGTTCCTTCTGGCGGTTCTTGTATGTCTCCATCCAGTCGGACAGCTTCACCCTCGATTTGAGTGAGGTGTTCTTCAGTCCCGCCTTGTTGTTTGTGAACTCCAGTATTCGCTTCAGTTTGATGGTGTTGGCAGCGTTCAGCGTAGCCTCGTTGCGTGCCTTGGCTGCGGCATTCGTCTCTGGTATGAGGTAGAGTTTCAAGAACTCATAACTGCGCTTGCCGTTGTCATAGCAGTCGAGGTATAGCGACTCTGAACCGTTTGCCAGTTTCTTGCTACGGAGTCTGACAGGCTCTTTCGGTGCTTTTGACTTTATCTTCTTTGTCATGATGTATGCTATTTGAGGGTTGTGTTCTACATTATTATATATATGGAGAAATCTGTTTCGGATTGCATCTGTGAGCTTAGGGTATCATTTCGTCCATCAATCCCACAGTCCTGTCCTTGACGCTGTCAATGATTTTTGCATAGCGTTGGGTATGTCTTATACTTGAATGGCCAAGGAGTTTTGAAACGGTATAAAGGTCAACTCCAAGTGTTATGAGCATGGTGGCGTATGTATGCCTCGCCACGTGAAAGGTCACATGCTTGCCTTTGATGCCGGCTTTCTCGACCCATGCGCTCAGTTGGTCAGAGATGGTTCCTGCACTCAGTCCGGCAAAGACAAGTTCTTCGCTGTCTCTTTCTCCGGGATTGCATTCCAGCCACCTCATAGACTGTTTGGGAAGCGGGATATACACCATATTGGCGGTCTTCTTCATGCGTGTGCATACTCTCCAAGCACCGTCATCAAACGTGATGTCCTTCCATCGCAGGGACAGGATGTCACCACGCCGCAGACCGCAGTTGCATGAGAACAGGAAAGCACGCTTGACAATGTCCTTGTCACACGGCGTGTCTATGAGCCTTTTCACCTCGGCTATGGTCAGGTACTCACGGACTGTCTCTTTGGGAATAATCTTTTCAGAAGCGTTGAGCTTCGTGATGGGATTGGTGCGTATCATCCCCTCGCTGACTGCGACATTCAAGGAAGTGCGCAGTTCTCCAAGCACATTAAATCCCGTCTTGCCGCTCAGCTGCTTTCCGTCCTTTGTCTTGTACCCGGTTTTCAGAAAAGAGATAAAGCCAAGGCAATATGGAATGTCAACATCTTCCAATGCGATTTCTTCATCCTTGTACAGTGACAGGTAGCGTCTGAGGGAATGGATGCCGTTTAAGTCCCTTATGCCTCTGCTCTTCTGGATGGTCTCAAACCTGCCAATCCAGTCCATCAATGACAGTCTGTGCCCTTCGTCTTCGCTTTCTACGACTAAGGTGTGCTGTTTCTGAGCTTTCAACACTTCCCGTTTTCGTTGTCTGCATATCTTTTCCGCTTTGGCGAGAACTGTCTGATTGGCTTTTATGGCCTTTTGGTCTGTTTCGGGTACGATGACCATGTCAGGTATGCGCTCGTAAGTACGCACACCTTCCTTGTAGAACTCCAAGTAAACAACTTGCTTTCCACCTGCCCTTTGGCGTAGTTGAAGCCTTACGGGTTCTTTCTTGTATGTGGTCTCTCTTGTGTTCATATTATGTTTTATATGTGATTTCGGGTGCAAAGGTAACAAAAATAATTCAATCTGTCGCAAAAATGAGTAACAAAATATCGAGGATAATGAGAATTTTAACGAATTGAAGGGAATAGGACAGATATTCATAAAACACTATATATAAGCGTTATATGATTACTTTTGTTTCCTATAATTTCCCTTGTTTTCCTTATATTGGGAATTAGGCTACCCAAATTCCCTCATTTCCGACCAACGGGCAAGCCCGATTATTTTA
>NZ_URNN01000120.1 GCF_900549175.1 uncultured Prevotella sp.
CACTGCCGGGCGTGGTCCAACCCGCCCCCCCGCTCGACTGCGCGGCACAGGTATTCGACATGGTCCGGGCTGTTGCGCACGTCGCTCAGCTTGGCGAGCAGCAGGTCGCGTTCGGCCGGCGTGCTTTGCTCGAGCACGTAGAGCAACGGCAGCGTGATCTTGCGCTCGCGCATGTCGCCGCCGGTGGGCTTGCCGGTCACTTCCATAGGCGAATAATCCAGTATGTCGTCTTTGATCTGGAAGGCGACGCCCAGGTTGTTGCCGAACTCGCGCATCCGGTTTACGTGCTCTTCGTCCGCACCGACCGAGATCGCCCCGGTGGCTCCGCAGGCGCCGAGCAGCGCGGCGGTTTTCTTATAGATGATGTCGTAGTAGATTTCGCGCGTCATCGCCAGTTTCTCGGTCTGCTCGGTCTGGATTAGTTCTCCCTCGCTCACCTCGTGGATCGAGCGCGTGACCTCGGTCAGCATGTCCCAGCCCCCGTTTTGCAAGCTCACGTGATACGTGCGGGCGAAAATATAATCGCCGATCAGCACAGCCGTGCGCGAATGCCACAGCGCATTGACCGACGGAGCGCTGCGACGCACGTAAGCCTCGTCCACCACATCGTCGTGCACCAGACTCGCCGTATGCAGCAGCTCGAGACCGAGCGCGGCGTTCTGCGTCACACCGGTCACGTCGCCATAGTTGCGGGCCATCAGCAATATGAGCATGGGGCGCATACGTTTGCCCGCCCGTTTGCGGATATGCGCCAGAGCCTGCGAGAGGAGACCGTCGGTATGACTCATCGATTCTTCAAACAAACCGATGAAATCGGTCAAATCACTTTCTATTGGTTTCTTAATCCGTGATAAATAGTCCATCGAATCAAATTTGATACAAAAATACTTATTTTTATCGGGATAATGCTGATTTTTTAGTAATTTTACGCAGAAATAAAACAGAATTATGGATAAACTATTCTTGATAGACGCCTACGCACTGATATACCGCGCGTATTATGCCTTTATAAAAAACCCGCGGATAAACTCGAAAGGACTCAACACTTCGGCCGTAATGGGCTTTGTAAACACCGTCAACGAGGTCATGACAAAGGAGAAACCCACACATATCGGAGTGGCTTTCGACCCCGCCGGACCCACATTCCGCCACGAGGCATACCCCGAATACAAGGCACAACGCGAGGCCTGCCCCGAAGACATAAAGAAGTCTGTACCTATAATAAAAGACATTCTCCGGGCTTTACGCATACCAATCCTCGAAGTCGGGGGATATGAAGCCGACGACGTGATAGGCACTTTGGCCACCAAGGCCGGTCTCTCCGGAGTGACCACCTACATGCTCACGCCCGACAAAGACTACGGCCAGCTCGTGCGCGACAACGTGTTCATGTACCGTCCGCGATACGGCGACGCAGGCTACGAGATACTCGGCGAGCACGAGGTGGAGGCCAAATACGGCATCAGCACCCCACTCCAGGTAATCGATTTGCTCGGACTCATGGGCGACGCTTCCGACAATATTCCGGGCTGTCCCGGTGTGGGCGAGAAGACGGCCGTCAAGCTGATAGGCGAGTTCGGCAGCATAGAGCAGCTACTCTCCGGCACCGACCGGCTCAAGGGAGCGCTGAAAAAGAAGATTGAAGACAACCGCCGGCAAATCGAGTTCTCAAAGTTCCTCGCCACCATCAAGACCGACGTGCCCATCGACCTCGACCTTGCCGCACTGACAGTAAGCGAGCCGGACGAGGAGAAGCTGAAGAAAATATTCGAAGAACTGGAGTTTAAGACCTTCGCAGACCGTATTCTTAAAAAAACTGAAAATAAGCAAAAAACAGCCAATACACAACTCGATTTATTTGCAGAAATTCCGACCGACGGGACAGAAATTTCAGAATATTCGAGTTTTGAGAGCCTTAAAACGACCACACACGAGTACAAACTCATTGATAATGAGGCAGATTTGTGCCAATTATTTGATTTTTTGCGGACAAATAAAATTCTCAGTTTAGACACAGAAACCACTTCCACCGTCACCATCGACGCCGAACTCGTGGGTTTGAGCTTCTCCGTTGAGGAGAAAAAGGCATTTTACGTGCCCGTTCCCGCCGAACGTGAAGAAGCCCAAAGAATTGTTAATATATTTAAACCACTATACGAAGACCCCGAAATACTCAAGGTGGGACAGAACATCAAGTACGATCTTGAGGTGCTCGCCAACTACGGCGTGCATCTGGCCGGCCCCATGTTCGACACCATGATAGCCCACTACCTCATCCAACCCGAGCTGCGTCACAACATGGACTACATGGCCGAGATATACCTCCACTACCGTACGATACACATCGACGAGCTGATCGGCCCGAAGGGCAAGGGGCAGAAGTCGATGCGCGACCTGCCGCCCGAAGACGTATACGAGTATGCCGCCGAAGACGCCGACATCACCCTGCGCCTCAAAAACGTGCTCGAGCCGGAACTGAAGAAGTTCGGGGCCGACCGTCTTTTCTACGAAATAGAGATGCCGCTCATGCCCGTGCTGGCCGAAATGGAGATGCAGGGAGTGCGCATTGACACCGAATCGCTCCGCGAAACGTCAAAAGAATTGACCGCCCGCATGGAAGACATCGAGCAGCGCATATACCGTCTGGCCGGCGAACAGTTCAACATAGCCTCGCCCAAGCAAGTGGGCGACGTACTGTTCAGCAAGATGAAGATTGTGGAGAAGCCGAAGAAAACCAAGACCGGACAGTTTGTCACGAGCGAGGAAGTGCTCCAAACGCTGAAGGGCAAGCACGAGATAGTGGCCGACATACTGGAACACAGGGGGTTGAAGAAACTCCTCGGCACCTATGTTGACGCGCTGCCCAAGCTCATCAACCCGCGCACCGGCCGCATACACACATCGTTCAACCAGACCGTGACGGCCACGGGACGCCTCTCGTCGAGCGACCCCAACCTGCAGAACATACCCGTGCGCGGCGAAGACGGCAAGGAGATACGCCGCGCCTTCATTCCCGAGCCAGGCTGTCTGTTCTTTTCAGCAGACTACAGTCAGATAGAACTGCGCGTGATGGCCCATCTCTCCGGCGACGAAAACATGACCGAAGCCTTCCGCGAGGGCCACGACATACACGCCGCCACGGCCGCCAAGATATACAAGGAGACCATCGACAGCGTCACCCGCGACCAGCGCACCAAGGCCAAGCGCGCCAACTTCGGCATCATCTACGGCATAACCGTATTCGGTCTGGCCGAGCGACTCGACATCAGCCGCGACGAGGCCAAACAGCTGATAGACGGCTATTTCGCCACCTTCCCCGCCGTACACCGCTACATGGAGCAGGCCAAGGAGACGGCCCGCACCCGCGGCTACGTAGAGACACTGTTCGGCCGCCGCCGCTATCTCGCCGACATCAACTCGCGCAACGCCACCGTACGCGGCTTCGCCGAGCGCAACGCCATCAACGCCCCCATACAGGGCACGGCCGCCGACATAATAAAGGTGGCCATGATACGCATCGCCCGCCGCTTCCGCGAGGAGGGGATAAGGAGCAAGATGATTCTCCAGGTGCACGACGAACTAAACTTCTCCGTCGTTCCCGAAGAGCGGGAGCAGGTGGAGCGCATCGTTCTCGAGGAGATGCAGGGCGCCTTCCCCATGACCGTTCCGCTGACGGTCGACTGCGGATGGGGCAACAACTGGCTCGAGGCACACTGAGAAGATTACAACTTTCCGTACACCGCCATGAGGTCGGCGCACAGCCGTTCGTCGGTGAAGTTGAGGGCATGGCGCCTCCCCTCCTCCGCCATGCGCCGCCGCAGGGCCCCGTCCGTAAGCACGCGGCCGATGGCACCGGCCATCTCAATCGCATCGTCCGGAGAGACATAAAGCGAGCCGGGGCCGCCCGCCTCCTCCAGACACGAGCCCGTGCAGCCTATGGCCGGCAGGCCGGCGCTTATGGCTTCGAGCATGGGTATGCCGAAACCCTCTATGCGCGAGGGGTAAACGAAGGCCGTGGCAAGGCGGTAGAAGGCAGGCAGGTCGGCAAAGGGCACATTGTGGCAGAAGCTGAAACGGCCGTCGAGCCCGCTCTCGCGCAGACGTGCCGCTATCCTGCCCACGTAGGGCGTGCGCCTGCCCACGGCCACAACGTGCACGCCGGCAAACGCCTCCGGCCACCGCTCCCTCATCGCCGCGAGGGCATCGGCCACAAGCATAAGGTTCTTCCGCTCCTCGATGCTGCCCACATAGAGCACAAAGCGTTCGGGCAGAGAGTAGCGGCGGCGCACGTCGTCAAGCTTATCTTGTGCGATATCCTGCGCAAAGGCCGGGTCACACCCCTGGTAAACCACGTCTATCTTCTCCTCCGGCGTGCCGTAACAGCGCATTATCTCGCGCTTGGTAAACTCGCTTACGGCTATCACGCGGTCGGCGTTTTCGCAGGCGCGGCGGAACTTACAGTTGTATATGGCACGGTCTATGGGCTTGTAATACTGCGGATAACGGAGGAAGATGAGGTCGTGTATGGTCACCACCGACTTGCACCCCGCCCTGCGTATGTTCAGCGGCAGCTCGTTGCTCAGGCCGTGGAATATGTCGATGGCGTCGCACCCGGCATCGTGCGTTACGCCCCACACGCGCCACAAGAACGGCAGACGGCGCCACAGTCCCGCCTGCGGAAAGTGGAGGTGAAGGTCGGGCAGTGTGGGTATCTCGCCTATGAAAGGCATGCGCGCGGCCCTGGGTATGTACAAATGATACTCGTTCTGCGGCTCCGCCTGCGACAATATGCGCAGCACGAAACGGCTGTAGTTGCCCAGTCCGGTACGGTTTTGGGCAGCCCTCTTGGCGTCGAATCCTATCTTCATCCTTGTCATGCGTTTACATTTCACCGGCAAAGCTATCTAAAAAAAACGAGACTGACCGCCTGCCGGGCCCAAAACTTTCATCCGCCACGCCGCTTTCTGCACCGGAGCGGCGGCCCGCCCGCACATTTTTCCGCATAAAGCCCTTGGCTCTTCACGTTTTTATGCTTAATTTTGCGCCCGTAACAACGCCGGCCGCAACCGGCCCACAACACCCTATCAACAACTATGCGCAGAAACATCCTGTCCTCACCGCTCTGCATGCTGGCCAATCTCGCCATGGTATACGTTGTATACATGATATGCAGACTCGCCTATCTCCTCGAAAACTGGAGCGCGTTCGCCCCCTCGCTCACCTTCCGTTCGGCCATGGAGACCGTACGCGGAGGCCTGCTCTTCGACACCTCGGCCATACTCTACACCAACGCCCCCTACATACTGCTCATGCTCCTTCCGCTGCACTACAAGGAGAGCCGTGTGTGGCAGAAGGCGGCCAAGTGGGTGTTCGTTGCGTTCAACGCCCTCTGCGTTGTCATAAACCTCTGCGACGCCGTCTATTTCAAGTACACGGGACGCCGCACAACGGTCACCGTCTTCTCCGAGTTTGCATCAGAGAACAACCTCGCCGGCATCTTCGCCACCGAGATTTTCCGCCACTGGTATCTGCTTCTGCTCGGCATCGCGCTCGTCTGGGCCATGTGGCGGCTCTACCGTTCGCCGCTCGGCATGAAAGACGGAGGCAGGCCGCTCTTCGGCGGAACTGCTGCGTCGTGGCTGCGCTACTATGCCGTGCAGGCGGTATGCCTGCTTGTCTTTGTGCCGCTCTGCGTGGCAGGCATGCGCGGAGGGGCCACAACGGCGGTGCGCCCCATCACCATCAGCAACGCCAACCAGTATGCCGACACGCCCGCCATGGCCGCCCTCGTGCTCAACACGCCGTTCTCACTCATCCGCACATTCAACAAACCCATATTCACCGTGCCCTCCTACTACACGGCCGAAGAGCTCGACACCATATACACCCCGCTCCACCTGCCGGCCGACAGCCTCGTGGAAAGGCGCAGGAATGTGGTGGTGATAATAGTCGAAAGCTTCGGACGCGAGTATATCGGAGGCTTCAACACGTGGCTCGACGGAGGCACCTACCGGGGCTACACGCCGTTCACCGACTCGCTCATGCAGCACAGCGCCACGTGGCTATACTCCTATTGCAACGGCCGCAAGAGCATCGACGGCATGCCTTCCATTCTTTCGGGCATACCGATGTTCGTCGAACCGTTCTTCCTCACGCCCGCCTCGATGAACGACGTGAGCGGAATTGCCGGCGAACTGAAGCACAAGGGCTACTACTCGGCCTTCTTCCACGGTGCCGAAAACGGGTCGATGGGCTTCCAGGCGTTCGCCCGCGCCACGGGTTTCGACAGCTACTTCGGGCGCACGGAGTACAAGGCCGACAAGCGTTTCGGCGGCGACGCCGACTTCGACGGCATGTGGGCCATCTGGGACGAGCCCTTCCTGCAGTTCTACGCGCTTAAGATGACGGAGTTCCGCCAGCCGTTCGTATCGGCCGTATTCACAGCCTCGTCGCATCACCCTTACGTCATACCCGAAGAATACAAGGACACGTATTCCGAAGAGGGCATCGTCATACACAAGTGCATACGCTACACCGACAACGCCCTGCGCCGCTTCTTCGCCACGGCACGCCGCCAGCCGTGGTACGACAACACGCTCTTCGTCATCACGTCGGACCATACCAACCTGAGCGACCACGACTATTACCAGACGTCGCTCGGCGGCTTCTGCTCGCCCATAATCTTCTTCGACCCGAGCGGCGGCATACGTCCGGGCATGCGCAACGCCATAGCCCAGCAGATAGACATCATGCCCACCGTGCTCAACTATCTGGGTTACGACCGGCCGTATGTGGCCTTCGGCTGCGACCTTTTCGGCACGCCGGCCGAAGACACGTGGGCGGTGAACTATCAGAACGGCATCTATCAGTATGTGAAGGGTGACTGGCTGCTGCAGTTCGACGGGCAGCGCACCAAGGGGCTGTACCGCTTCCGCACCGACCTGCTGCTGAAAGAGAATCTCGCCGGACGCGGCATGGCCGAGGAGCGGCTGCTGGAACGCGAGGTAAAGGCCGTCATACAGTCGTACATGACGCGCATGACCGAGAACACGCTCACGCACGGGAAAACGCGCTGACGGGCCTTAAAACGGCCCGAAACGGCGTTTTAAGTCACACGGCGGCCATGGCCGCACACGTGCGTCGGCGGCAGCAAAAACAATATAAATATCACTTTGAAAGACATAAATTTGGAAAAATAAAAAAAAACACATATATTTGTACTCCAAAAAGTTGGCATAAATGCCATCTTTTTGGAGTTGAATATGGTTATCAAACGCGACAATTACCTAAACCAGCTCATTGCCGGCAAGCACAATGGGCTGATAAAGATTATCACCGGATTAAGGCGATCCGGCAAATCTTATCTGCTTTTCAAACTATACATCGGCCACCTTAAAGAACAAGGTGTCACCGAAGACCATATTATTAAAGTTGATTTGGAAGACAGACGTAATGCTGCCCTTCGTGACCCCGATGCCCTCCTGGCGCATATTGATTCGATGATGAAGGATGAGAAAATGTATTATATCCTTCTTGACGAGGTTCAGCATGTGCCCGAATTTGAAGATGTTCTCAACAGTTATCTAAAGATTGAAAACGCCGACATGTATGTTACAGGCAGCAATTCAAAGTTCCTGTCATCAGACATAGTCACTGAATTCAGAGGCAGAGGAGACCAAATACATGTTTATCCGCTTTCTTTTGCCGAATTTATATCTGTCGACAACAGGCATCCGATTGAAGCATGGAGAGATTATTATACCTATGGCGGACTCCCACATATCCTGACTTTGGAAACTCCCAAGAAAAAAGCAGACTACCTTAAAGAACTTTATTCGACGGTATACGTAAAAGACATTATCGAAAGATACAAACTAAAGGGAGAGGCAGAACTGAAAGAACTGATACAAGTAATAGCATCTACCATAGGCTCCCCCACCAATCCCAATAAATTAGCCAATACCTTTAAAAGCCTGAAGAATGTATCATTGTCAAACAAGACGATAGACAACTATCTGGCACACATATCCGAATCCTTTCTAACGGAAAAGGCTATCCGATATGACATAAAGGGAAAGAAATACATCAATACGCTGTCCAAATATTATTTTACCGACATGGGAATCCGCAATGCCATCCTTGACTTCAGGCAGCAGGAAGAAAATCACATCATGGAAAATATAATATATAACGAACTTAGGGTTCGGGGCTTTCAGGTAGATGTAGGCATGGTTGAACACCGCACGACAGATAAGAACGGAAAGACCGTGCGCAAACAGTATGAAGTGGATTTTGTTGCCAATCAGGGTGCCCAGCGTTACTACATCCAGTCCGCCTTCATTATGCCGACTGATGCCAAGGAACGGCAGGAAAGCGCATCGCTACGAAATATAGACGATTCGTTCAAGAAGATCATTATCGTCAAAGATTACATAACCCCAAAAAGGAATGAAGACGGTATTGTTACCATCGGGTTATTCGATTTCCTTTTAAAACCGGAACTATTAAACTGGTGAGAAACCGACAACCTGCGCCTGACTACCGCCCGCCCAAATCGTCGTAGATGCTTTGCAGTATGGCCTTGGCCCTGTCGGTGCGCACGGTGGCGTGACCCTCTATGGCGTTCTTTTCTTCAATCACACGGTTGCCGGTGATGCCGTAAACGGTGTGTCCGGTGCTGTCGGCAAAGCCGATGTACTCTTTCGAGGTAAAGAAAGCGAAAGGATACTTGTACTCTTCGCTGAACACGTCGCGGCTGAACGTGTACTTGCCGTGCCCCATGCGGAGCTGTCCGAGCAGCGTGGCGGCCATGTCACTCTGGTTCATTACGGTACTGACCACGCGCGGCGACCGCACCGCACCGCCTGTCCACAGCATCGTGTTGTGATGCAGCCCCTCACGTGATATGCCCGTCGGATAGCCATATCCGTGGTCGGGTATGCACACGATGAGCAGGTCGCGCCACAGGTCTGTCTTTTTCACGCGCTCCACAAACCGTCCCAGACACTCGTCGGTGAAGGCGAAGGCATTGGGTATCTGCTCCTTCAGCCTGCTGTACGGCACCTCGAAGGGCTCGTGGCTGCTCAGTGTGAGGAATCCGATGTGCCACGGGGTGTGCCTCTGCGACGTCATGATGTCGTACAGACGGTTGAACGTCACGTCGTCGTTGGCACCCCAGGGATTGTCTTTCTTGTCTGCGGCGTCAAAATCGACATCGCTTATTATCGTCCCGTAACCGCCGGTGCGCAGGTAGCTCTGCATGTTGGTGAAGTTGATGTCGCCGCCGTAGAGGAACGTGCTCCTGTAGCCCCCGGCGTTAAGGCTTGCCGCTATGCAGGGCAGGGTGCGGCTCTTCACGGGCAACTTCATCACCGACAGCGTGGGAAACGCGGGATAGCCGCTCAGGGCCGACACCATGCCGCGGTCGGTGCGGAAGCTGTTTGAATAGCAGTTGCGGAAGAATATGCCCTCACGTGCCAGCCGGTTGTAGTGTGGGGTTATGTCTGCACGGCCTCCTGTCGCCTCAACAATCTGCCCGCCGAAACTCTCCATCAGTATTATCAGTATGTTGGGGCGGGTGGTGTTGAGCAGCGAAACGGTGTCGGTGGGCGTTGCGGGGTACAGTCCGCCGAAGAGTTCGGCACGCCGCCGCTCGTCGAAGTAGTTGAACTCGTCGCCGTAGTTCTCGGCCTTGCCCAACGAATAAATCAGGCTGAAGCACGGGTTGACGGCCGAATGGTTGAGATATTCGTCTTCGCTGAAATAAACCTTGCCTATGTTTGTCGTCGACTCGCCCAGACCGCCGCGTATGGATATTGCCAACGGAACGGCAAGAACGACGAGCAGGACTGTGCCCGCGACCTTACTCCTGCGGCCTTTCAGCGGCGGGAGCACGGCCGGCGTCACCCGCCGCATGCCCTCGAACAGCAGGGCGGCATACGCCAGTATCAGCACCGCGCGCAGGGCTATATAGCCAGCCGAGACGCTGGCCATGGCATCCGACGGGGAGTCGATGTAGAAGAATACGGTGGCGTCGAGCTTGAATTTCCAGAACGGATAGAGCGAGATGTCGCTGATAAATATCAGTCCAGCGACAAGATCCGCCACGGCATAATAGGGCAACGCCCACCGGCGCAGCCGCAGACCGCACGGCAGCAGGCACGTGGCAATCACGGCAAGCAGCGGAAGGGCCGTGAGATAGCCCGCAACGGGTATGTCGAGCAGCAGGCCGTGAAGCATCACGCCAAGCCATTCCGAAGGGCCGTATGACGCGGCTTCGGGCATCGTAAAAAGCATGAACACCGGCTTCTGCAACACAAAGACGAGCAGAAGCATGGCGTAAAGGCGCACAAGATATGTCAGTCGTAATTTCATTCGTAGCTTTATTTCTAATCAACACAAGCTTTTAAAGACGAGACAAAAAGGTATTTGCCAACATAGAGGAAGCCGTCTTTGCGTATCTTCTCAAAATTATGTATGCCGATGGGTAAGTACTGTAGTGCCATAACTCTATTTCCTTTTGTCTGCAAAGGTAGTTCTTTTTTCATAACCTGACAAATGAAAATACGACTAAGCGGGGTAAGGGCAGGGAATAACCATTAAAAGCCTACGGGCCGGGGCGGGCGAATCGCAGGTTATCGCAGGAAGAAGAAACACACGAAGGATAAAATTATGAAGTTTAACCCGCTGGCTGATTCGTTTATAAATGGTTGGTTTACTGTAGGAGGGTGTGTCAAAATGGCTACATTGACAAATAAGTCGCAGCCTATGGGCAAGCGTTTAACAAACCGCAAAAGAACTTTACTTTAACGTATGTTAAACGACACCCAAACCTTGATTTCTGCACTACGACGCGAAATACGCGATTTTTCGCAAAA